>CAYHDD010000008.1:0-17573 GCA_964355195.1 uncultured Rhodoferax sp.
GCAACACGGTCAAATTGGTTCCTTGCGCGCATCCAGCTTACCAGTTCCTCACCCGCACCACCTGGCATGCTCCAGTCTGAGATCACTGCGTTGTAGGTGTTGTTGGAGAGCTTGGCAATCGCCTCCGCAAGATCTGCAGCCTCATCAATTTTGATGCTCGGATTGACGATTTCAATGCCGTACTTCATCGTGAAACGGTGCATTTGCACATCATCGACCAACAGCACTTTCACATTCTTCTTGTTGCCGGTTTTCATGGGTGTCTTCCTTTGTCAAACTGCAATCACTGCCAGACGCCTCAGCTCTGGCACCATTCGGTTTAGTTCAATCTCCAACCGAGCCATGCCCGAATCAAATTCGGACAAGATTTCCTCCGCTCCCAAAGCCTCAAGATGAACGCAAGCCAGGTAGGCCGGGCTTGAGCCAAAATACGAGACACTGCCTTTGAGCCGGTGTGCAGCCTGAAGGAGGGAAGCGCTGTCCTTTTCGGCACAGTGCCGTTGCAACAGGGGCAGTTCCTCTTCAATTTGATCGGCCAGCATAACGGCTATTACCTTGAGCATTTCCAGATCGCCCTCGGCCAGAAGAAGTGCGCCGCTCACGTCAAGCGAGTCAAATTTTCCACTAATGAGCTTGTCTTGTGTCTTCATGGCTGACCAATTTGCCTCATCAAACGTCTGTCAAACGCTGACGAACGGCGAGCACGGCGTCCCATTGCTCGAAAAATGCGGCCACGCAGACGGGGTCAAAGTGTGTTCCGGCACTGGCTTTGATCTGCTGTGCCGCCTGATCGAGCGGCCAGGCCTTTTTGTAAGGGCGCTCGGACGTCAGTGCGTCAAATACGTCGGCCACGGCCACGATACGGCTAAATATCGGTATTTCCTGACCCATGACTCGTCTCGGATAGCCTGTTCCATCAAATTTTTCATGATGGTGCAGGGCGATCTCTGCACCAGCTTGCAACACTTTGGACGAGCTTTCCTTCAGAATTTCAAAGCCGATCACGGCGTGCTGCTTCATGATTTCGAATTCCTCCGGACCAAGTTTTCCGGGCTTGAGCAAAATTTCATCCGCAACGCCAACCTTGCCGATGTCATGCAAGGGAGCCGCCTCAAGCAGCAACTCCTGGTCAGGCACGGACATCCCGAGTTCGCGTGCGATCAACTCTGAATAGTGGGCCATGCGCAAGATATGGGCACCGGTCTCCGGGTCGCGGTACTCCGCGGCCTTCGACAGGCGAAGTACGGTTTCCTTTTCCCGCTGGACAATCTCGTAGGTCGCTTTACGCACTTCCTGCGCAAGCCAGGCGGCCCGATCGGCCAGCTTTTTTCTGACATCGCTAAGAGCCAGCATGTTGGCAGCGCGCGCCAGGAACTCAATCGTGTCCACCGGTTTGGTCAGAAAATCTGTTGCCCCCGCATTGAGTGCCCGGTAGCGAATCTGCTTTTGGTCATTGGCGGTGATCATCAATATCGGCAAGCTGTCTTTGCCCGGTGTTTGCCGCAACAATTCAATGAATTTGATGCCATCGAGCACGGGCATCATGTAGTCAACGATTGCCAGGTCAAAGTCGTTGCTTTGGGCACAGGCAAGGCCAGCGGGGGCGTCTGAAAATGCTTTGGATTCACAGTCTTCAAGCTTCTTGACCAGGGCTGCAAACAGAGTCAAATTGATCTCGGTGTCGTCAACAATAAGTATTTTGTGCGTCATGTCAGCTTAGGCCCTCCAGGGAGGGCGCGATGTTGCGTTTGCATGGTTTGAAACGAATTTAGAACTCTTCCCACTCATCTGCAGCGACCTTCGACGCTTTGGGCGCAGCGTCAGGTCTTCTTATGGGTAGCGCTTTGGGCTTGGCAACGGCAACCGTTCGTTTACTCAATCCGAGGGCTGCGCGCCCGGTCGCGGGTTTGGAGGCGGCTCGCCCGGCTGAAAAGTCGGTCCTTTGCTCGTCCCCCATCTTGAAGACGTTGACGGAACGCGTCAGGTTTTGCGCTTCGTCTGCCAACGATGACGCTGCCGCAGAGGCCTGCTCCACCAGGGCTGCATTCTGATGCGTGACACTTTCAATCTGCGTAACGGCCTTGTTCACCTGCTGGATGCCAATGCTTTGTTCCGCCGCGGCAGCACTGATTTCTGAAATGATGTCGGTGACGCGTTTCACCGCCATGACAATCTCTTCCATGGTTTTGCCCGCGTCATTGACCAGCCTGGAGCCGGCTTCCACTTTGCTCACCGAGTCGCCAATCAGGATCTTGATTTCTTTCGCGGCACTGGCGCTGCGCTGTGCCAGGCTACGAACTTCAGAGGCCACTACCGCGAAGCCACGACCCTGCTCGCCGGCCCGTGCCGCTTCGACCGCAGCGTTGAGGGACAGGATGTTGGTCTGGAAGGCGATGCTGTCGATAACCGAAATGATGTCGACAATCTTGTGCGACGAGTCGTTGATGGAATCCATCGTGCTGATCACATGGCGCACGGCAACACCGCCTTTTTCCGCAACCAGGCTTGCGCTGAGGGCGAGCTGGTTGGCCTGGCCGGCGTTTTCGGCGGTTTGCTTGACCGTGGAGGTCAGCTCCTCCATGCTGGCTGCCGTTTCTTCCAGACTGGAGGCTTGAGCCTCCGTGCGTTGCGAGAGATCCAGGTTGCCGGCAGCAATTTCACCGGCCGCGGTATTGATGGTGTCCGTGGCTTCCCTGATCTGGTTCAGGGTTTTTTTCAGTTGACTGGAGGTTGCATTGGCATCGTCCTTCAACTGGCCAAAGGTGCCGTGGTATTCGTTGCTGATGTAGTCGGTCAGATCACCCTGCGCCAGGGAGTGGAGCATGCGCGCCACTTCCCTGGTGCCCTCGTCGGCGGTTTCCAGCAACACGTTGATGATTTCGGCCACTTGCAAAAAGAAACCGGTCTTGTTTTCCACGGCAATCCGCTGCGTGAGGTCGCCCTGTGACGCCATGACAATGAGGTTGGAAATCTCGGCCTGCATCGCGTTTTCTGCCGAGCAGTCTTTCCATTCGACCCTTGTGCCCACATGCTCGCCGGCATCGTTGAAAATCGCGCTCGCGTTCATGGCCAAGGAAAGGCCACCGATGTTGAACACTGCCTTGTGCGAGGTACGCAAGCGATCCAGTAGCTGCGCCTGGTGTGCCGGATTCTTGTGAAACAGGTCGATACTGGCGCCCAGCAGGCTGTTGGCATCAAACTCCGGGAGTTCCTTGCGAATGTCGTCCTGTGCCAGCCTGAACATCTTGATGCCGGCCTTGTTCACAAAGACGATCCTTCGCTCCAGATCAGCAATCATCATGCTGGTGTCGACGTGATCCAGACCAAATTTGACCCGAGTCGAGTCATTGGCAATACTGCGGACGAGGGCAATTTCGAAGCCCATGCGGATCTGCATATTTTTCACGGCACACATCAATTTGCCGGATTCGTCGTCACGTTCGATTTCAATAAGATCGTGGTAATGCCCCTGCGCGATGCGATCAGCCCGGTGGCGCGCGGAGCTCAAAGAGCCAACAATGTTGCGCCCCAGAGCTACCGCCGCAAATGCGCCCAGCAGCAATGAGACCAACGAAACCAGCCACTGAATTGTGTCCCACTTGTTGGCTTCTTCAATTGCAGTCTCATTGGCCTGCCTGGTGAGCGTCAGCTCATGCTCTGAGACTCTGGCAGCGATCTTGTTCACGCCCTCGAAAAGTGGACTGGCTTTGACCGAAAAACTGCGCGCGGCCCCCTCATAATTGCCATCCAGCAGCATCTGGCGCACAGGGTTTAAACCTTCGGTCAGGTAGGCTTCCCGGGCCTGCTTCAATTCGGCGAGCAGGGATCTGCTTTCTTCAGAACGGGCGTTTGCGTCAAGGGTCTTCATCAAACTACCGACTTTCTCGGAGTTCGCCAGGATCCCATCGGTATGGCTGGTGAGCGGGTGATCGTGCAGTTTGGCGTACTTGCCGGCCGGGTCATGCTGAATGGCCTGCGATATCTGCCGAGCACTGTCCGACATCAGGGTTTGCATCGCCGCAATGCTCTGGGCGCTTTCCATGCGCTGCGTCACGATGGCGGCCATTTTCGCCTCGGTTTGATCCGAGGCGTAATGAGCGATCAGGTTGTTCACCAGCAAGGCCAACATCATCACCAGGAAGGCGAGATTGATTTTGGATTTTTCGTTGAGCTTGTCCAGTGCTGACCCCAATGAAAGCCAGCTGCGAGGAGCCACCGCTTTGCCCACTTTGATGCGCAAGTTGCCCTGCTTGCCATCCCGAAACAGGCGGTAAACAGCCTCATGCGCCTCGATCTGCGCGCGCGTCGGCTTGCTGCGCACCGAGAGGTAGCCGACAGCATTGCTGGACTCGAAGACCGGCGTCACATTGGCCAACACCCAGTAGTAGCTACCGTCCTTGCGCCGGTTTTTCACCACGCAGGTCCATGGTTTGCCGGATTTCAGTGTGCGCCAAAGGTCCTCGAAGACCTCAGGCGGCATGTCGGGGTGCCGCACAATGTTATGCGGCTGACCCATCAGCTCTTTCTCCGTGTAGCCACTGGCCTCTAGGAACTCCAGGTTGGCGTAAGTGAAGTTTCCTCTTAGGTCGGTCTGGGAAACCAAGGAGGCGCCTTCCCTGAGCTCGTGTTTAATATTGCTTACTGGTAGATTCGTGCGCATTGATTAACTCCCAAATTTTGATTGTTAGCACGCTATGTTGAGCTGTTTTGAGTCCGACGATCCGCCAAAGAGACGTCCGATAGCACCTCTCTTCGAAGGGTTAACCGTGGCTGCACACTTGTCTAATGTCTTCACTGGAGAAGTGCAACCAATGCGAACAGCCATCACGAACGAGTCTGACGGGGGCAAGCCTGGCGGGCCTCTGAGGGGCGCGGCAGAACACGACGCCAGACGGATTTACCAGATTGGCGGCGCCATCTTGCTGATTTGGGTCGCCTTTGCCTGGTTTGCGTCATCGCAATACCGTGCCAGTGTGGTGGACGTGGCTTATCGGGACGGTCTGGCTCAGGCGCGCAAGCAGCTCGACGGCATCACGGGCGAAATCGACAACTCCCTGAAGATTCTGCGCAACGTGCCACGCATACTCGGCGCCGAACAATTGGTGCGCAGGCGAGTGGAAGTTTTCGGCACATCGACCGTGCCTTCAGCCTTGCCCTATGAAGAGCGCAAGCGCCTTTGGACCGACAGCATCGAACAGTCTGGTTTGCGAAACTTTCTGGCTGCTGCTGCGAGCGGGCTGAGTGCCGACGTCATCTGGATCGTGAATGCTGCTGGTGACTGCGTCGCATCCAGCAACGCCTACACGAGCGCAAGTTTCGTCGGTACCAATTATTCGGAGCGTGAGTACTTTCTACAGGCGCGCAAGGGGCAAGAGGGACAGCAATATGCCGTCGGCAAGGTCAGCAAGATACCGGGTTTGTTCTATTCCCATGCGATGTTGGACGACAAACAGCAATTCCTTGGTGCGGTGGTTGTGAAGCGTGACATTACGGATCTTCAACGTTGGACCGTGCCCAGCAGCGCATTTATTACCGACTCCAACGGGGTTGTGGTGCTGGCCGAAAACAAGGCGTTGGAGTACAAGACCATGCCCGGTGCGACGGTTGCTGGCCTTTCCGCGCAAGCCAGACTGTCCCAATACAAACGGGATCGCCTGGAACCGGTGGAAATAAGCGCTGTAGAAAGCCAGCGCTATCCGGGACTGTCCACGCTGAAAGGCTCGCCGATGCCGCTCATCGTGCTATCCAGGAGTGTGGCCGACGGGAATATTGTGGTTCATTTGCCCCGGGCGCTCCCGGAACTGTTGCACAGCGAGTCTCAGCATTGGTGGCTGTTCCTGCCAGCCGCGCTGGCCGGAAGCATGCTGATTGTGGCGGTGGTCGCGGTGATGCTCAACGCGCGCGCTCATCGCAAAGCGCAATCCGCTGCGGAGGAGGCCAGCCTTGCCAAGTCACAATTTCTGGCCAATATGTCGCACGAGATACGCACACCCATGAACGGCGTCATTGGCATGGTCAGACTGCTGCTGGAGACCAGGCTCGATGCCGAGCAAACGGGGTTTGCCAAAGACATCGCAAACTCGGCGGAATCGCTATTGGCCATCATCAACGACATTCTGGACCTTTCCAAGATCGAGGCTGGGCACATGGAATTCGAGAATCTTCCTTTTTCAGTTGTAGCCTTGACCGATGCGGTTGCCTCCTTGCTCAGACAAAAGGCCAAGGAAAAAGGCATAGGTCTCCGGATTGATGTTGCGCCAGAGGCGGAGGGGTCGTTTCTGGGCGACAGTTTGCGAATTCGTCAGGTGCTGCTCAATCTGGCGGGCAACGCGGTCAAGTTCACCGATCACGGCGACGTTCGGATCAGAGTTCAACTGCGGGGTGAGGGCGTGCTGTTTGAAGTGGAAGACAGCGGGATTGGCATTGCGCCGGAGAAGCGTGGCAGACTGTTTTCCAGCTTCAGCCAGGTGGATGCTTCAACGTCGCGCAGATTCGGCGGGACGGGTCTTGGTCTGGCGATTAGCAAGCACATGGTCGAGGGTATGGGCGGCCAGATCGGCATTGACGACGCCCACCAGGGCGGTAGTCGGTTCTGGTTTCAACTTCCTCTTCAAGCAAGCACCGAGGATCCGACCGAACCAAGCGTGGCCAAGCTCGACTCCACGGCGAAGACCCATCCGGTCCAGGCCCCGGTACAACTGGCGTCTGAGCTTTCGTCGCCAAGGTCGTCCGTGGAAAACACCGCGACGCAGATCCTGCTTGTAGAAGACAACAAGATCAACCAGAAGCTCGCCCTGACAATTCTGCGCAAACTTGGTTACGCGGTCGATCTGGCCGAAAACGGTTTGGAGGCTGTGACTGCTGCTGAAAACAAGCACTATGCGCTGATCCTGATGGACATGCAGATGCCCGATATGGACGGTTTGGAAGCAACTCGGCGGATTCGTTCGTCTCAGGGACCGAACGCCGACAGTCCGATCATTGCGCTCACCGCCAACGCCATGCAGTCGGACCGCCAAGCCTGCCGAGCTGCTGGTATGAACGACTTTCTTTCCAAGCCATTCAACCGCGACGTTTTGGTGGCCTGTCTTGAGTCCTGGACAACGCCCGCGCTCGCGAGCGGCGGCTCGCTTCCCTGAACCAACTCCCAACCGGCTGTCACTATGTCCCCATTGCATCTCCTGCGTCGACGCTTTTTAACCCTGAGTCTGCTCCTTTGCGCATCCGCACAAGCGCAAACACCGGCAGTTTTTCGGCTGGGCGTGGCACCGCACACCAGTGCCCGTGTGATATTGGAGATGTACCAACCCCTTCGTCAGCAATTGCAAGAGGCGCTTGGAATGCCGGTGGAGGTCGTTACGGCTCCGGATTTCACTGAGTTTGCGCGGCGAATGCTGAACCAGGAGTACGACATCGCGATCACCACCGGCCACCAGGCGCGCCTCGCCCAGACGGACGCGGACTACATTGCCCTGTTGACTTACAGCGCCGAATTTCGTGCGGTTGCGTTGGTGGCGGGGAAAAGCCCTTACAAAACACCCAAAGATCTGAAGGGGAAACCAGTTTTGGGTCTGTCTTCAACCTCGCTGGTGACACTTTGGGGGCAACATTGGCTGAAGCACAATGGCATTTCCGACGCACTGCGTTATGTCAGCGCGTCAGACAGCGTGGCCCGCCTGATACTCTCAGGGGAGGCGGCTGCGGGATTTACTTCGCTGGCCAACTACCAGAGCCTGCCGCGCGACGTACAGTCGCAGATTCGGTTCCTGGTCATCGGTGAACCACTGGCCGGACGGGTTTACATGCTGAACAAACGGCATCTGTCACGGAAGGATAAGATTGATTCAGCCCTGTGGAAATTTGCAGAGAGCGCCGAGGGAAAGGCTTATGTTGAAGAATACAAACTTGAGGGCTATCGAAAGCTCAAACCCAAAGAACTGGAAGTCATGGACCCTTACGCTGACGAGGTTCGAAAAACCCTCAGCTAGCTTGCCGCGCGAAGAATCGCCAAAATGACCTTGCCGTTTCACTCGGTCCGTGGCCGCCTGCTGTTGACGGCCATCGCGGTGGAGGCCGTCATGCTGGCGCTGATGGTGTTCAACAGTTGGCGCCTGATGAACGACTATTTGTTCGATCAGGTTGATGTGCAGGCGCAGCAGATTGGCCCCATCCTGATCGCCGCCACCGTTGCGCCCCTGGCTCAACTTGATTACGCGACGGTGCAGGCCGTCCTTGATGAGAGTATTAGCCGCAAGGGGGTTCGGTACCTGGCAGTCGTTGACGCTCAGGGAAATCGCGTTGCCAGCAGCGGGTGGCCACCAAACCAGGCGCTACCGACTTCCGACAAGTTGTCCAGTTTGACGGACCTATCGGGCAGTCCTACCTACCATCAGCGAAGTTCCATCGCAATGTATGGGCAAGTCCTGGGGCAACTGCATTTCGGGCTGGACCTGTCTCATATTGTTGTGGCTCGCCGATCTGTTCTTTTCCAAAGCTTCCTGATTGCGGCGGTGGAGTTGATACTGTCGCTCTTGTTGCTAACCGGTCTGGGTCTTTGGATGACGCGTCATCTTGCGGCACTGACGCGTGCCAGCCAGGATGTGGCAGCCGGCAATTACAGCCCGACTCTGGTCGAAGAAGGGGATGATGAACTCGGTCAGCTTGGCGCTGCCTTCAACGCGATGTCGCGCACCATCCATGACGATGTACTTGAATTGAAACAGGCCAAAGGTGCTGCGGAACAGGCCAGAGCTGTGGCGGAATTTGCCAATCGCGCCAAGAGTGACTTTTTGGCCACCATCAGCCATGAAATCCGCACGCCCATGAACGGCATCATCGGCATGACCGAATTGGCACTGGATACTGAACTCAGCGCCGACCAGCACGAATACCTGACTATCGTTAAGTCCTCGGCTGACAATTTGCTGCGCATCCTCAACGACATTCTCGATTTCTCAAAACTCGATTCCGGCAAGATGAGGCTGGATCTTCTGGAGTTTGATGTTCGCTCGCTGTTGATGGATGTCGCCAGACAGTTTTCGGCCGAAATTGCCAAGAAGGGAATTGAACTGATCTACGAAGTGGACGAAGCCATTCCCAACATCCTGTTGGGCGACGCAGGGCGGTTGCGCCAGGTGCTGGCAATTTTGCTGAGCAATGCCGTGAAATTCACGGAGGCCGGCGAAATCGCCTTGCGTGTGAACCGCAAGGAGACTCTGGGTGACACAACGGTCTTGAGCTTCGAAGTGCAGGACCATGGCATCGGTATCGCCAGCAGCCACCAGACGAAGATTTTTGAAGCCTTCACACAGGCCGACAGTTCTACCACGCGCAAGTATGGTGGTACAGGTCTTGGCCTGGCCATCGGGAGCCAGATTGTCGCGGCAATGGGTGGCAAGCTCGACCTCCAGAGTACCCTCGGAGTGGGCAGTGTGTTCAGCTTTGATGTTCCGTTTGAAGTAGCCAGTCTGGAGCTGCCAGCTCCTTCCAAGGCCGACTTGAAAGGCGTCTCTGTGTTGATCGTTGATGACAATGCGACCAGCCTGAAGCTGTTGTCGCGATTGGTCCGGACGTGGGAGATGAATCCCACCGTTGCAGACAGCGCGATGCAGGCGTTCGAAATCGCCACCCTTGCGAAGCGCCAGGGACAAGCATTCAAGTTGGCATTGCTGGACGGCTTGATGCCTGACATGGATGGTTTCCAACTGGCCGAGAAGTTTCAAGCGACGCCCGAACTGTCAGACATGGGGGTGATGATGCTGACCTCCGGGGGAATGCGCGGTGATGCCCAGCGTTGTCGCGAACTTGGCGTGCTGGCGTACCTGAACAAGCCCATTGACCAGACCGAGCTCTTGCATGCCATCAACCGGGCATTGAGCGCAAAGGCTGACTTGGCGCTGATCACCAGGCACACCTTGAAGGAATCGAGGGTTCAAAAACAGTTGCTGATCCTGCTGGTTGAAGACAGCCAGGCAACACAAGAGCCGCTGGCAGCTTTGCTGTTCAAGTGGGGCCACCGGGTCGTCCTCGTCGAAGGTGGCGAACAGGCGGTGGAGTCATCCCGGCATCACGCTTTCGATTTGATCTTGATGGATCTTCAAATGGCAGGCATGGGGGGCACTGAAGTCACCGGCCTGATCCGTGCAAGGGAAGTCGAAGAGGGCAAACATACGCCCATCATTGGCATCGCTAGCGGTGACACCCGGGAAGACCATCAGCGCTGCCTTGCTGCAGGGATGGACGACTGTGTTGTCAAGCCATTTGATTCAGAGCGATTGTTGGCCGTTTTGGCAAGTGTCCTGGACCCTTCTGCTGAGCCAAAACCTGCACCGCAGGTAGCTCTGGTGAAGCCGTTTGACTATGCACACGCGCTGGCTGAGGCGGACGCCTGGATCATCGAAACCATTGGACAGGATTTCCTGGACGATTGCCCGCGACAGATGAAAGAGATGGCTGATGCCGTTGAGGCCACAGATCGGGCCTCGCTGCGCAGGGCGGCCCATACCGTGCGCGGCCTGGTCGGCAACTTCAACGCGAGCCGCATTCAGGAGTTGGCCGGCGATCTAGAGGAGCACGCGGACGAAATCGACATGGCCGCTGCCGCTGCCTTGGTTTCCCGGATAGAGACCGAGATGGGGGCCTTTAACAAGGCGTTGGTCAGTTTTCTGGAAAAGGCTACTCGCTGACCCATCTGACCCCTAGCAGTCGCGTCATTGCATCATAAATTTCCTTGAACTGGTAGGGTTTGTGGACGATGGCGTCCATGCCCGCGGCTGTAATCAAGTCGTAGTCGGTCTGTAAAACCGAAGCGGTGACCGCCACAATCTTGACGTCACGCCCGCCAGACAACGCGCGGATTCTCCGGGTTGCCTCGATGCCGTCAAGCACCGGCATGCGGATGTCCATCCAGATCAGGTGCGGATGCCAGGCGGCAAACATCTCAACACCCTCTTGGCCGTTGCTGGCCAGGCGCAACTCCAGGCCAGCGAATTCGAGTATTTCCGCCAGGAGCATCGAGTTCTCGATCCGGTCCTCAACGATCAGGATTCGATAGCTGATTTGCCCTGGTGCCAGACCGACGACTCGGCTTGCCTGAGTTTCGGCAGGGAGCGGTTCTGCCTGCTCGACGCAGTCGACCGCAAGTTCGACCCGGAACAGCGAGCCCTTGCCCGGAGCGCTGTGCACCGTGATGCGTCCGCCCATCAGCTGTACAAAGCTTCGTGCAATTGCCAGGCCGAGCCCTGTTCCCTGCGTCGTGTCGTTCGAAAGTTGCACGAACGGCTGGAAAATCTTGGCCTGATCGGCAGCATTGATGCCGATGCCGCTGTCCTGGACTTCGATAATGAGCAATTGCTGCGAGTTTTCGCCCGGCACAGCCTTGACGCTCAGGCTCACACGCCCTTGTTCGGTGTACTTGACGGCGTTGCCGATCAGGTTGATGAGTATCTGGCGCAGTTTGGATGCGTCCGACTTGATGAAGCGGGGCAACTTGCCGGTCTGGGACAGTGCAAATTCCAGATTCTTGAAGTCCGCCTGAATGCGCATCAGGTCGGTGACTTCGCGCAGCACTTTGGGCAAATCGATGATGCTCATCTCCAGGCGCAGGCCGCCAGCGTCGATCTTGGCGATGTCCAGCAACTCGTTGACCAATTCCAGCAGATGCCCACCACTCTTGGAGATGATGCCCAGCGTGCTGCGCTGTTTCTCCGACGCCTCGGGGTCTTGGCGCAGCAAATTGGAGAACCCGAGTATGGCGTTCAGCGGTGTGCGCAGCTCATGGCTCATTTTGGCCAGGAAGATGCTCTTTGCGACGTTGGCGGCTTCGGCCGCCTTCTTGGCGTGAACCAGAGCCAGATCAGTACGGCGTTGCTTGAAGATCGTCCAAAGGTGGTTGCCGATCAACTGCAGTTCCCTGACATCCGATTCATCGTAATCGGCCGCCTTGTTGCCAACGCCCATCAGCATAAGCACCTTGGAGCCTTCGATGACCGGTATGCCGAGGTGGCGTACCAGGTGGGCATGCCCCTCGGGGTACCCCTTGCGCTGCTGCAAAGACTGGTAGTCGTTGTGTATGCAGGGGCGATGCAATCGAACCGTATCGGCCCAGACACCTGCCGCCGATACCGGGTAATGCTTGTCGTGGGTCGCTGTGCAGAGCTCGAGAGTGGCCTGCGACCAGGTGTAGAGCGCGAGTGTTTCCTGATCGTCGTTGACAAAGTGCAGGTATCCGATCTCGCTGGCGGTCAGTCGCACGGCTTCTTCGAGACCAAACTGGAGAATTTCGTGCTCGTCGAGTTCACGCGCCTTCTGGCTCAGCGTCAACATCGCCTTCATCCGTTGCTCGTTGATGTTGAGGCTTCGGTTGGAGGCCTCCAGCTTTTCTGTGCGCTCCTGCACCCGTGCTTCCAACTGCTGTCGATGCCCGGCTATTTCTTCATTGCGCCGGTTCAGTTCTTCCAGCATCGCATCGAAGTGTTGGGCGAGTTGAGCGGCCTCGTCGTCTCCCTTGAGGTCAACACGCAATCCAGTTTGCCCGGCTCTTACGGCTTTGGCGACTTTTTGAATCGCGTTCAATCGGCGCGTCAGATAGTTGCCGGCCAGGATGGCCAGCGCGATGCTGAGCACCAGCGCCGTGACTGCAGCATAAATGCCACTTTGCACCGTCTGGGCCAGCCTCGCACCAAAAACACTGTCTCCCATGCCAATTCGCACCCAGCCGATGTGTCTGCCGGCCAGCACGATCGGGCTGCCCGCGTCGACCAGATGATTGCTTGCTTGAAAGACCTTGGGCTTCGCCTGGCTCGGCAGATCAAGCAGGTACAAGCCGCGTCGCGTCCGGTCGCTGTGCGCCAGTACTCGACCGCGTGTGTCAAGAACGATGGCGTGCTTCAAATCGGGATGCTGCTCCATGCTGTCGAGCACGTCCTGCACGCCAGCCAGATCATTTGACGCGACCCAAACCGCGACCGAGGTCGCCACAGTTTTCGCCAGCACGAGAACTCCCGCAGACTGCTCATCAATCAGCACAGTTTGCTGCCGAAGCGTCTGAGCAAGAACGAACAAAGACATCGACGTGCTGACAATGAGCGCCAGGCCAACCATCAGTTGCCTGCGCAATGTGCCCGCCACCCGCTGTTTGAGTTTGCTGAAAATCATAGGCATTGCACCTGCCGGACTTCTTGCAGGGCAAGCACGCTGACAGAGAATAAAGTTCTGTACATGGCTATCAAATTGACTCGATTGTCTTGTGCGACCGTGCCTCGCTTGATGATACTCGACCAGATTTTGCTCCGCAGTGACCGCATGACCCCGTAAGCCCCCAGGCGGGCAATGGACAGCTACACTCAGTGCAAACCGAAATATGGAAAGTATGAGCCCCGAACTCTCCGAAAAACTTGCCGCTGCGGTTGACAGCATGCCGGCATTTCCGAAAAGCGTTCAACAAGTGATCGAGCTGACTCGGAACCTCGAGTGTTCGGCCAAGGATGTGATCCGCGTGATCGAAAAAGACCCGGTGCTGACGGTCAAGGTACTAAGGGTCGTCAATGCGGCTTCCTACAGCATGCCCAAGCGGGTCCAGTCGATTAATCATGCCGTCGTCTATCTTGGCTTCCATGCCATCAAGCACCTGGCCCTGGGTATCGCGGCCATAGGCATCTTCCCTGCCAACAACCCGGCCGGCTTTGATGGCAAACAGTGCTTGCTGCACTGTTTGAGTACAGCCGGTATTGCCAGGCAACTCGCCCTGCGTGTTGATGGCGCGGAACCGGTGGACTGCTTTGTTGCGGGCCTGCTGCACGATTTTGGAAAACTGCTGCTGGCGCAGTTCATGCCGCAGGAGTTCAGGCAGGCGTTGGAAATCAGCCGACGCGATGGCAGTGCTCTGCATCTGGCCGTGCGCGACATTGTTGGTGCCGATCATGCGAGCATTGGTGCCATGCTGGCCGAAAAGTGGCGCTTCCCGGATAACTTGGTAAAAACCATTCGCCACCAGTATGGCCCGGAAATCAAGGACAGTCCCATGATCGCCTGTGTCTTTGCTGCCAACCAGATAGCGAAGAAACTACAGTTCGGTTTTGGCGGCAACCTTTGTATTGAAGAACTGCCGCCAGTGCTGGCCAGCCGTCTGGGCGGGAACCTGGAAGAGGTGCAGACTGGCCTGGGAGACCTCACACCCCTGTTCGACGAGGCCAAGACTTTTTCAAGAATTTGAGTGCATTGCGCACCTCTATTTGGCCGTAAGGACCACAATCTGCTATCGTTCGCATTCGTTCATTCGCGTGCATGCGGTTGCAGACAAGGTAATTTGGGGGTAACGCAAGCCGACGCTGTCAACAACAGGCGCAATTAGAGTCATCTCAATGGAAGAAAACAAAACACCGCAGCAGGCTGAATTGCCAGAAGGCAATCCGAACCCAACGAGCGACGATACGCTTGGGCTGGAAGATTTTCGTATCACCCATCCGAAAGTGATCAACGACGTGTTGCGGCAGTTGATTGCACGCAAGGATTTTGTGACCGTCGAGTGCAATAACAGTTCGCATCGCATCGTTACGACCATCCTTTCAGTGCACCTGGCCCAAGGCGTATTCGTCTACGACGCCAGCACCGAGCAGTATCTCAATCGAGGGTTGCTGCAAGCGGAGGAAACGTTTTTTTCTGCGTCTCAAGACGGTGTGCGAATCCAGTTCGTCACCGGCCCGCCGGAGCAGTTTGAGTTTGAGGGGGAGGTGGCGTTTTGCGCGCCGCTTCCACAAAGCTTGTACCGGGTGCAGCGGCGTGAGTTCTTCCGGGCTGCAGCGCCGCTTGTGGAGGCCTATTGCTGCATCGCGATTCTGCCCGATGGACGCAAGGTTTCGTGGGACATTGTTGACCTGTCACTCGATGGTTTGGGTTTGCGCTCAAAGGACCCGGCCCTGGGTGAACTGGAAGGCGATACCTTGCTGAGCAAGGTGGTTCTGAATTTCGGCAGAAGGGGCAGCATCGAGACCGACCTGCGGGTGACGAACCTGCGCAATATCCGGGGTTCCAGCAACCCGGTCTATCGCATTGGTTGCCGTTTCGAGCGTTTTCCGAAATTCAAAGAGCAGGAGTTTCAGCGGCTGATCACGTACCTCGAACTGGCTCGTCGAGGGCGTGCCGAGGGCGCTGTGACCAAGGACTCCGGGTTTTATTGAGGCGCCGCGGGCATCAGCCGCTTGCGAGGCTCTTGCCGCTTCCTGCGCCCGTTCTGGCGCTGCCGTCTGACCCATACAGTGGTTGCTCATCGGCTTGCAGGAATCTGATGGTCTGACGAGTGAACTCCAGGTGGGTGCGAACGATCACGCCATTGCGGTGATTGCGCTCCTTCGCCACTTCTGCCCGTGACACCAGGGCCTGCCAGGCCTGTTCAAGTTCTTTGCCTCCGGCGGCACTGGCGGCATCGGCTCCGAGCCGACCCGCCGGATAGCCGAGAGCACGTTGTTCGGCTGCACGCTGCTGCCCCAGAACCGCGATCTGATCGGCAAGTGCAGATTTGCGGGCTGCAAGTTCCGGTAATTCTGCGAAATTACCATCGCTCATGGCTTTGGCTTCGTCTTCAAGCAAGACTACAAATAGATCAATGGCCGCGACTTCACTGATCAGTAAATCATGAAGCCGACTGGTCATGTTGACTTTCTGGCGATCAGATCGCGCACGCTGGTGATCAGTCCGTCTGCAATTTTTTCGGTGTTGACCTTGTAACGTCCGGCGCTGATGTCGTCGCGAATCTTGTCGACCCGGGCGCTGTCAAAGTCGGCTTCGATAGAGGGCAGAAGCAGGGTCGCAGACAGCGCTTGTTCCTGACTCGTGGGCGCCGGCACGCGCGACACAGACACACTGTTGTTGACTCCTTCCTTCGTTGACGACGATGGAGGTGCCTCAGCCATGGGCTTCAGAAAAGATGTGCTTTGGTCGATCTTCATGATGGTTTCCTCAAAGAGTCTCAACGGTTTAACGGCTGTTCAGCCAGAAACTTTAGGATGCGCAAACCAAATAGTTGGAAATTCACGGTGGTCTCTCTACTGTACCGTCAAGGCGAACAAACCCACTGAGCAGTTGGCCGCCCTGAGTCTTGACCTGTATCAAGGCTCCAACCGGACCATTGGTCATTGCCCGGCCCTCGGTGCTGACAACAAATCCGTTGCCCTGAGTCAGCACTTTAACCGTTTGTCCCTGCTGCACCTTGACGACCGAGCGCAGTGACTCTCGCCTCAGCGGAGCTCCGGCGGCGATTCGATTTGACGCGATGACGCCAATCAGCTGAGCCGGGTCGACGACGACGCCGCCGGGTAGGGTGGTGAGATCGCCGTCGCGCTCTTGCGCGTCAGCGGCTGTCAGTGTCTGACCGGCCATGATCTGGTGAGCCGCAACGTAGTAAACACCGGCAACTGAAACGTAAGCAGAAACATAGCGCGTCCAGGGCTGTTGCGCGCTGCACCGCAGCCCCACAGACAGGCGGCCCCACAAACGCGCACCACTGGGCAGAAATGGCTCGGGCGTGGCACAGGGAGGCAGCGCCGCCAGCATCGGTGCATCAATCGTGATTCCTACCCGGCCTGACAGGTTGGCCGTCTGATGCATCAGAAACTGCTCTATGGCGTGACGCGAGGCGTCAGCCGGGGAGGGCGCTTGCGACGCCGTTGCGCCAACCTGGATGCAGAGCAACGCCACGGTTGCAAGCAGCCCAGACAAAGTCGCAGCCATCTTCCTCAAAGGGCTTTCATTCCATAGTTGGGAACACCGTCTCATGAATGACATACAACGGATTTTAGGAAGTTCGAGCGGCCTGCCAAGGACTGAATTGAGCCTTGAAACTGCATCTGATCAGGTGATTGATTGCCAACCGCCTCCCTACAATTATTTTCATTCACGAAGGTCTGGGCAACCGGACAAGTGGCTCCAAGAACCGGGAAACACATGATTGACAAGTTGGATTCATCGCTGCGCTTTCATCAGGAGGCGCTCAACCTGCGGGCAAGACGCCAGGAAGTCCTGGCGTCCAATATAGCGCATGCCGATACGCCCAATTTCAAGGCTCGCGACATTGATTTCAACAGTGCGCTGACCCAGGCGGTGGAGCGCGGTACGCGCTCGGACTCACTTCCCATGACGGGTAGCTCGGCCCGGCACCTGGCTGGAACCGGCGCTGGGGCAGGGGGTGCCGAGTTGCTGTACCGCACACCGGTGCAATCCAGCATCGATGGCAACACGGTGGAGATGGATGTAGAGCGCGTCAACTTTGCTGACAACGCCATGCGCTACGAAGCAAACCTTGCCGTGCTGAGCGGGAAGATCAAAGGGATGCTGCTAGCGCTGCAGCAATAAGCTGGTGGAGTCACAACATGCCTGTTTCTAATCGCGCCCTTGGTATTTTCGACATTGCTGGCTCGGCCCTGAGCGCGCAATCCCAGCGCATGAACGTCACCGCCAGCAATCTGGCCAACGCCGACAGCGTCGCCGGCCCCGATGGTCAACCCTACCGCGCACGCCAGGTGGTCTTCGAAATGGCCCAGTCGGCTGGTCAGGCCGTGGGCGGCGTCAAGGTGGCACGT
>CAYHDD010000009.1:0-16095 GCA_964355195.1 uncultured Rhodoferax sp.
CTTCCTGACCCGCCAGCTCAGCGGCGCGTGCCGCCACGACCCGATCGCGCACGCTGGCACGAACTTCGGCGAACGGGAGGGTTCGAGCCGGCGTGTACTGCGCAAGGCGCCCAGCGGTCAACTGACTCGGCGCGGTTTCAATGGCCTCGGTATTGCGCTTCTTTTCAATCGAATCCGGCCCAAACAGGGCCGCCAGAAACTTGGCATTGGCCAACGCACCCGTAGCGCCCGGCGCGGCCTTGCGCGTGACCTGGCTGACCAGCTTGATGTCCAGCTTGAGCTTGTCGGCCACCGGCTTCAGGCTGTCCGACTGCTCGTAAACACCGTTCGTGAACGCTTCGGCGGTCTCGGCAAACTTGCGCTGCGCCTGTTGTGTCTTCAGGTCTGACTCCAGGCCCGCGCGCAACTCTTCAAAACTGCGCTGCTTGGGTGCCTTGACGTCCGTCAGCTTGATGATGTGGTAGCCAAAATCAGACTCCACCAGGTCGCTGATGTCACCCTTTTTCATGGCAAAAACCGCGTCTTCGAAGGGCTTGACCATGGCACCACGTGCAAAGTAGTCCAGATCGCCGCCCTTTGGTGCCGAGCCCGGATCCTGTGAGTTCTTCTTCGCCACATCGGCAAAGCTGTCGGGCGCCTTGCGCATCTGCGCCAGCAGTTCTTGCGCCTGCACTTTGGCCTTCTCACGCGCCGCTGCTGGGGCATCCTTGGCGGCATTGATCAGAATGTGGCTGGCACGGCGCTCTTCGGCTCCGCTCAGACGGGCTGCATTTTGTTCGTAATAGGACTTGAGGTCGGTTTCACCAATAGAAATGCCCTTCTTGACCGATTCCAGGTCAAGCACGATGTACTCGACGCTGGCCTGTTCTGGCGACTGGAACATGGTCTGATTGGCCTTATAAAAGCTCTCCAATTCTGCCTCGGTTGGGCTGACCTTGGCGGCAAATTCAGCACTGGGGAAATTGGCAATCTGAACTTCGCGTCTTTCAAAGAACGCATTCAGCGCGACGTCCGCCACAGCGGCCGCGGCAAAGCCAGAATCGCTCACCCCTGTTTCGACTTGTCGCAGCGATATGTCACGTCGCACGCGCGCCTCAAAACCTTCAGGCGTCAACCCCTGGCTGGCCGCCAACTGGCGATAGCGTTCCATGTCGAGCTTGCCACCAGGCAGACGCAACGACGCGATCGAGGGGTCTTCGTTGAGAGAGCGCGCCAAGCGCCCATCGCTCGTGGTCAGGCGGGATTTGTCGGCGGCCTGGGCCAGCACCCGTTCACGCACCAAACGCTCCAGTGTGGCGTAGCGCGCTTCCGGCGAATCCAGCAGTTTGGCGTCCAGGTTCGGCATTGAGGCACGCAAGCGGTCTGCCTCAGCCTTGTGCGCGGCGTCCCACTCGCCCTGCGTGATGTCATGACCACCGACACGGGCCACGGCGTCACCCTTCTCACTCATGCGGTTGTAGCCATCGATGCCAAACAGGACGAACGACGGGATGATCAGCAAAAACATCACGAACATCATGATCTTCGTGTGCTTGCGGACAAAATCAAACATGCGCAACTTCTCCAATAGAAACAAAAAAGGCGAACATCCTGTTCGCCTTCGCCAGAGTGACGGAGGCTGGCTTGCTGGAACCGCCGTCTCAACCCGCGACCGGCGCCATTGTACCGAAACACCGGAGCCTATCCGGTCGTCGCGGGCGAGCGTCGGGACTAGGAGAAGTTCTCGAAAGTCGCGTTCAGCTGATCGATGTAGCGCTGTCTTTGCGTGGCGTCAATGAAGCTGGCATCGAAACTGTTCTTCGCCAGTTGATAGGCGTGCTGACTGGAGAGGCTCAACCCGGCAAACGTTTCCACGAAATTTTGGTTGATGTAACCGCCAAAATAGGCCGGGTCATCAGAGTTGACCGTGGCAACCACGCCGGCTTCGAGCATCTGGCCCAGCGTGTGTTTACCGATCTCGGGGAAGACGCGCAGCTTGACGTTGGAAAGCGGGCATACCGTCAGCGCAATGCGATCCCTGACCAGGCGCGCCATCAGGGCCGGATCCTTGATGGCTTGTACGCCGTGATCGATGCGCTCCACCCGAAGCACGTCGAGCGCACTCCAGATATAGGCTGGCGGACCCTCTTCACCAGCATGGGCGACCAACCTGAAACCGAGCTCCCGAGCACGGGCGAAGACGCGGGCAAACTTTTCCGGCGGATGTCCAAGCTCGCTCGATGCCAGCCCGATGCCTACCAGTTTGTCACGATGAGGCATCGCCTGCTCCAGACACTCAAAGGCTTCTTGCTCGCTCAAATGACGCAAGAAGCACAGAATCAAGCTCGCGCTGACGCCCAACTGCGCCTGTGCATCAACACAGGCCCGGTGCAGGCCGCGAATCACCACATCGGCACTGAGCCCGTGGCCGGTATGGGTTTGGGTATCGAAAAAAATTTCGGCATGAACCACGCTATCGGCCGCCGCCCGCGCCAGGTAGGCACGCGTCATGTCGTAAAAGTCCTGCTCGGTGCGCAGCACCAGTGTGCCGGCGTGGTAAATATCCAGAAAGCTTTGCAGGTCGTCAAAGACATAGGCACGGCGCAAAGCCTCGACATCGGCATAGGGCATGGCCATGCCATTGCGCCGCGCCAGGTCGAACATCAGTTCGGGCTCCAGCGAGCCTTCGATGTGGATGTGCAACTCGGCTTTGGGCATGCACCGCAGCAATTCCGGCAGCCGCTCGGCGACGACATCGCGCACCTTCAAAATGCCTGACATATCTTCCTCCCCCTATTGAAAAGCCACTTCAGCAAAACTGCGCAACTTGCGACTGTGCAACTGGTCTACGCCCTGGCGACGCAACAGCTCGATCGCACGCACACCGATGCGCAGATGCTGGTCGACACGCTCGCGGTAGAAGTGATTGGCCATGCCGGGCAGTTTGATCTCGCCATGCAGGGGTTTGTCGCTGACACACAAGAGGGTGCCGTAGGGCACGCGAAAGCGAAAGCCGTTGGCGGCGATGGTCGCGCTTTCCATGTCCAGCGCCACTGCCCGGCTCTGGCTGAAGCGGCGCTGTGGGCCGTTGTCGGGCAGCAGTTCCCAGTTGCGGTTGTCGGTACTGGCCACGGTTCCGGTGCGCATGATGCGTTTGAGCTCCGGCCCCTTTAACTGCGTCACATCTGACACCGCCTCTTCCAGCGCCACCTGAATCTCGGCCAGCGCCGGGATCGGCACCCACAGCGGCAATTCTTCGTCCAGTACGTGGTCTTCACGCACGTAACCGTGCGCCAGCACATAGTCGCCGAGTTGCTGCGAGTTGCGCAAACCCGCGCAATGTCCGAGCATGATCCAGGCATGCGGACGCAGCACCGCAATGTGGTCCGTGATGGTCTTGGCGTTGGCCGGACCGACTCCGATATTGACCATGCTGATACCGCCGCCGCCAGCGCGCGCCAGGTGGTAAGCCGGCATTTGCGGCAACCGGGGTGGCACTTTGCCGAACTCGTCCTCTTGCTCTGCGGGCGTGCCGACACGCCGAGTCACCACGTTACCAGGTTCAACAAACGCGTGGTATTCGCTCTGCGGGTCGAGCATGGCATCGTGGCCGAGGCGCACAAACTCATCGATGTAGAACTGGTAGTTGGTGAACAACACAAAATTCTGAAAATGCTCGGGCGCGGTGCCGGTGTAGTGACGCAGACGGTGCAAGGAGTAGTCGACGCGCGGTGCCGTAAACAGCGACAGCGGCTGCGCTTCGCCCGGTCGCGCTTCAAACGTGCCGTTGGCAATGCCGTCGTCCATGGCGGCCAGATCGGGCAGGTCAAACACGTCGCGCATCAGTTGGCGGCGTTCGGCGCTCAGTGTGCCCTCGATGTGGTCGTTCTCCGCAAACGAGAAGTGCACCGGAATCGGTTGCGAACTGCTGCCCACCTCCAGCTCAACCTTGTGGTTCTCGAGCAGCAGTTGAAACTGCTCCAGGTAGTAGTTGGCATAGAGGTCAGGGCGCGTCAGCGTGGTCTCGAAGTGCCCCGGCCCGGCAACGAAGCCGTAGCTCAAATGCGCACTGCCGGAAGTCGCCAGGCGCGACACGGTGTCGGTCTGCACGCGCACAAACGGATAGCAGGCGCGCACATGGCCGGGCAGACTTTCGCCTGACACAAAGCGTTGCATGGCGCTACGCAAATGCCCTATGTTGAGCTCGTAAATCTCCCGCACCCTGGCCAGCGCAGCGGCCGGATCGGTGAAACGGGAGGGGGCGACGAAGGGAGGAAGGTAATGCATGGTGGTATTGTCCACGGACTTTGACCCAAGGGCCACGGCACGTGCGTGGCGTGCTGATCCAGACCCGTCACCGTGGTAGTGATGGCTTTTTGGCAGAAATGTTTGCTATGCTTGCTCGCCGACCCCTTTTGCTGTTTTTTTTCAACTTACCGAGAACGGAAAGAATGACTATGAAGTATCAAACCACAGTGCGTCTGAGTCTCCTGGCTACGAGCCTGGCCTTCAGTTTTGCCGCGCGGGCCGAGCCCGCCATTGTTCTCGACATGGGTGGCAAGTTTGACAAGTCCTTCAATGAGGCCGCCTACAACGGCATGGAGCGCTGGAAGAAGGAGTCGGGCAAGGCCTATCTGGAATTTGAAATCGCCAACGAATCGCAGCGTGAACAGGCCATCCGTCGCATGGCCGAGCGCGGCGCCAGCCCGATCATCGGGGTCGGGTTCGGGCAGGCCTCCAGCATCGAAAAGGTGGCCAAGGAATTCCCCAAGCTCAAGTTCGCCATCGTCGATATGGTGGTCAATCTACCCAACGTTCAATCCGTTGTTTTCAAGGAACACGAAGGCAGCTTCCTGATCGGCAGCATGGCCGCCATGGCCAGCAAGACGGGCAAAGTCAGCTTCGTTGGTGGCATGGACATTCCGCTCATTCGCAAATTCCAATGCGGCTATGAACAGGGCGCCAAGTACATCAACCCCAAGACTGAAGTCTTCAGCAACATGACCGGCACCACCGGCGCCGCCTGGAACGACCCAGCGCGTGGCGGCGAACTGGCCAAAGCGCAGTTTGCCAAAGGCTCTGACGTCGTCTTTGCAGCCGCCGGTGGCACCGGTACCGGCGTTTACCAGGCCGCCAAGGATGGTGGCAAGTTGGCCATTGGTGTCGACAGCAACCAGAACCACCTACAGCCCGGCACCATGCTCACTTCCATGATCAAGCGCGTGGATGTGGCCGTCTACAACGTCATCAAGGCTCATACGCCCGGCCTCTCGGCGCTTGGCCTTAAAGAAGGCGGTGTCGATTACGCCCTCGACACGCATAACGCCAAACTGGTTAGCGCCGACATGAAGAAGAAGGTGGACGCCATCAAGGCCGACATCGTTAGCGGCAAGATCAAGGTCGCCGACTACATGGCCGACAACGCCTGCAAGTACTGATGTCACATGCCGCCCCCGCGGTATGCATGAGGGGCATCAACAAGCGTTTTGGAGCGGTCCAGGCCAATGCCGATGTCGCGCTGCACGTGAGGCAGGCCACAGTGCACGGCATCGTCGGTGAAAACGGGGCCGGCAAGAGTACGCTGATGTCGATCCTGTACGGCTTCTATGGTGCCGACAGCGGTGAGATCGAGATCTTCGGCAGCGCCGCCAACATCCGCAAAGCCGATGACGCCATCGCGCTGGGCATCGGGATGGTGCACCAGCACTTCATGCTGGTTGAAACCCTCTCGGCGCTGGAAAATGTCATGCTCGGTGCCGAGCCGCATTGGTTGCTGCAACGCGCTGAAGCGACTGTCCGGGTCAAGCTCGACAGCTTGATGCGCAGCACCGGTTTGCTGATTGATCTGGACCAACGTGTGGCCGATCTGACGGTCGGCGACCGCCAGCGCCTGGAGATTCTCAAGGCGCTCTATCGGGGCGCCAGGATTCTGATCCTGGACGAACCGACCGCCGTCTTGACACCGCAAGAGGCCGAGCATTTATTCCGTGTGCTCGATGGCCTGCGCCAGCAGGGTACGACCATCTTGCTGATTACCCACAAACTCAAGGAAGTGATGCGCCTGTGCGATCAGGTCACGGTGATGCGCGCCGGGCGAGTGGTCCAGGAACTGCCAATAGCCAACGCCAGTATCGAAGGCCTGGCCGAAGCCATGGTGGGACGCAAGATCAACATGGGCCGGGTTGAGTCGCAGGCAGCACAAAGCGCAGCGGTGTTGCTCGAAGCGAGTGGCTTGCGCGTTCACGACGCGCTCGGCGTGGTTCGCCTGGGCGGTGTTGACCTGAAGCTGTGTGCCGGCGAGATCGTCGGCGTGGCCGGCGTTTCCGGCAATGGCCAGAGCGAGTTGCTCGACGTACTGTCGGGCCTGCTGCAACCCGAGGCCGGCGAGCTCCGCTTGGGTGACACCCGCTTCGCGCCTCAGAACTGGCTCGACCCACAGACGGCGCGCGAACTGGGCTTGGCCCATGTACCTGAAGACCGCCATGCGCGCGCGCTGGTGATGGACTTCGCGGCGTGGGAGTCGGCCGTGCTGGGTTACGACGGTTTACCCAGTTACGCTAGCCGCGGCTGGATGAACCACAGCGCGATGCGGCGTGTGACGCGCGATTTCATGGAGCGCTTCGACGTGCGCCCGCGCAACCCGCAACTCGGCAGCAGCAAGTTCTCCGGCGGCAACCAGCAAAAGCTGGTGCTGGCGCGTGAACTCAGCCGTGCACCGAAAGTTCTACTGGTCGGGCAACCGACGCGCGGCGTCGATATTGGCGCCATCGAGTTCATCTACTCCCAACTGCGCGCCATGCGCGACGCCGGTTGCGCGGTACTGCTGGTATCAAGCGAGCTGGATGAGATTCTGGCCCTGTCGGACCGAGTGCTGGTGATGAGCCAGGGACTCATCACCGGGGACCTGGCGGTTCATGAATGCACGGAAGCCGGTTTGGGCATGCTGATGCTGGGAGGTGTGCATTGAGGTCGACCCAAGCCCTGCCGCGCTGGGCTGACCTTGCCTTGCTGCCAGCCGTGTGCCTGGCCGTCGCACTGCTGGCGGCAGGTGTCGTCGTCGTGCTGATCGGGCAAGACCCGGTGCGCGTGCTAAGCGTGCTGGTGCAGGGCGCCCTAGGTACACCACGCGGGCTGAGCTACACGCTGTACTACGCCACCACCTTCATCCTCACCGGGCTGGCGGTAGCGGTGGCCTTTCACGCCGGCCTGTTCAATATCGGTGGCGAGGGCCAGGCCATCATGGGCGGCCTGGGCACCGGGCTCGTCGCCTTGTGGCTATCGGCACTGCTGCCGGCCTGGCTGATGCTGCCGCTGATGCTGCTGTCGGGCGCACTCTTCGGCATGGCCTGGGCGGTGGTGCCGGCCTACTTGCAGGCCTACCGTGGCAGCCATATCGTCATCACCACCATCATGTTCAACTTCATCGCCAGCAGCCTGCTGGTCTACCTGCTGGTCAACCACCTGCGCCCGGCTGGCAGCATGTCGGTCGAGAGCGCTGCCTTTGCCGATTCGGCCAAGCTGCCCGCCGTGCATGAGGCCCTGGCCTGGATTGGCGTCGAGTGGCCCTCCTCGCCGCTGAACCTGAGTCTGGTGCTGGCCCTGCTGGCCTGCCTGGGGGTCTACCTGCTCCTGTGGCGCACGCGCGCCGGCTACCACCTGCGGGCTGTGGGCTCCAGCCCGGCGGCGGCCGAGTACGCCGGCATCAAGTCCAGGCACCAGGTGCTGTTTGCGATGGCCATCTCCGGGGCGCTGGCGGGCATGGTGGGCATGAACGAAATTGCCGGCGTCAACGGCAAGTTGCTGCTGGAGTTTGTCAGCGGTGCCGGCTTTACCGGCATTGCCGTCGCGCTGATGGGGCGCAACCACCCGGTCGGCATCATCGCCGCCAGCCTGCTCTTTGGCGCACTATTCCAGGGCGGCGCCGAAGTGGCGTTTGAGGTGCCCGGCTTCAGCCGCGAAATGGTGGTCATGCTGCAAGGCTTTATCGTCTTGTTTTCGGGCGCCATGGCCTACGTTTTTGCGCCCATGCTGGCGCGCGTGCTGGCACTTGGTCGGCTCCTGTTGCCCGGCAGCGCGAAGGTCTCCAGCCCGGAAGGCTCGAATGGATGAAGCGCTGATCGGCGCCATGCTCGCCTCCACACTGCGGCTGTCCACCCCGTTGATCTTCTGCGCTCTGGCCGGACTGGTGTCCGAGCGCTCGGGCGTGGTGGACATCGGCCTGGAGGGCAAGATGCTGTTCGCCGCCTTTGCGGCCGGTGCCACCGGTGCCGTCTATGGCTCGGTCGCGCTGGCCCTGCTGGCTGCCATGCTGGTGGCCACCGCCCTGTCATGGCTGCATGGCCTGGCCTGTGTCAGCCACAGCGGCGACCAGGTGGTCTCGGGCGTGGCGATCAACATTGTGGCCGCTGGCATGACCGTCGTGCTGGGTATTGCATGGTTCGCCCAGGGCGGGCAAACGCCGCCGGTATCGGCCGAGGTGCGCATCACGCCGCTGCTGTCGGGGCTGATGAGCGCAATGAAAGACGTGCCCCTGCTCGGCGCCATCGTCGGCGACGGTTTGTTGAGCCACAACGCCCTGGTCTATCTGGCCCTGCTGCTGGTGCCTGCGGTGTGGTGGTTGCTGTTCAGAACCCGTTTTGGTCTGCGCCTGCGGGCCGTTGGCGAGAACCCGCACATGGTCGACGCGGCCGGCGTCTCGGTGCTGCGCCTGCGCTACACCGCCCTCACGCTCAACGGTGTACTGTGTGGTCTGGCTGGCAGTTACCTGGTGCTGGCGCAGAACGCGAGCTTTTCCCCCAACATGACCGCCGGTCGCGGCTTCATGGCGCTGGCGGCCTTGATCTTCGGGCGCTGGCATCCGGTCAGCGCGCTGTGGGCGTGCCTGCTGTTCGGTTTTCTGGACGCCGCCGCCATCCGCCTGCAAGGCGTCGCCCTGCCCGGCCTGGGCGAGATCCCGGTCCAGGCGATCCAGGCCCTGCCCTACATCATGACCGTCGTCCTGCTGGCCGGCTTCATCGGCAAAGCCGTCGCGCCGCAGGCGCTGGGCCGGCCGTATGCGAAGGAATCCTGAGACCTTGCGGGACAGACCGCAGCCACACGAAGTGGGCCAGCTCTGTCCCCAACTCGAAACGGGATGCTGGATGTCGGACTCTGGATGTCCGCGGTCCCAACGAACAATAATTAAGGTATGCAAGCCAAATCAGACATCCCGTCGGGCGACCTCACGTCAAGCCCTTAAACCGTGCTTTTCATCTTATCGATGACCAGCCGACAGCGCTTGCCTCCGGAAAACCCGGTGGCCTGAGCAGACGGTATTCGCATCCTGCCACGATGAATACATCGGGTTGATTCATCGTGGGAACTTCGGTGCTGGTGGGGGTCGGGCTCAAAGTGCGATGTGCTGATAATGCAGTCATCGATAATTCCCCTTCCGTTTCCGACGATGGAAATTCACGCTTGGCACCGCCATCAACAAAATCCACAATGAGAGTTCGCAATGCATTCAACCCGATGTGAGGGGTGTAGCGCAGTCACCCCCAGTCACGACATCACGCACTATGGCTCAGTTGAGGAGGGCTACAGAAAGCTTTGCAGCCTTTGCTTCAATGCGCAGGTTGCGCAGCGTTGCGGGCTGGAGGATTTTGAGAATATCCGGCTCGACCCTGTTGGACTCACAGACGGTTCCGGCGTCACACACCAATTCCATTTCCGCACCCATCTTCTAGGTCACATCGTCACGCTGGATGGGTTTGAACTGGTGGACGGAATTCCGGCCGGGCATCAATTTCAGATCATCGGTGATCCGAATGACGATCTGTTCGTGCTGCTGGGCCGCATGGTCGAAAAGATACGTCGATCCCTACACACCAAGCATATCGAACAGGGCGAATACGGGCTTCAAATCGTGGACCAGCTGGTTCGTGCAAGCATTGACTCAGATCCATCGACGGATGAGCGCACACCGTTGCTGGTGATCGACGGAAAAGAGGTCACCTGGGAGGAGTTCGGACGGATGCTGGTGACGTTCGAGGGCTGGCAGTTCAAGCTTGAACTCTTTGACCGGAGTGAGGAACCCTGAATCAGCATGGTTTCATGCTCAGAAGGTACCGCCAAGTTGCCAAAAAGAACCTCAACGAAGATTACAGACCCAAACAACCCAGCTTGGACCGAGGACATGCTGGGTGCACCGGTGCTCAGGCATGGCCGCTTGAGCACGCCGCTCATGCCCCCTAACGCTCCCGTAAAGTTTGACGATCTGCTGGCCGCCTACGGGTGGGTCAACTCGTCGCCCGATGACAGTGCGGCTTTCGTGTCGCGTGCCACTGGAAAGGTGCATTGGTCATCGAGCACGATAGAACTCGACGACGAACTTCCCGATGACATCGAAGACGGTAGCCTTTACATCGCGGTGCCGAACAAGCACAACCTGAATCTTGGACGAGACCTCACCCTCACTTTCGCTGAGGATCAGCTCGCAGACTCCTATGAAGCCGTCGCAAACATCTTCCGTCATCGTGGTGCGTACGGGCGCTTCAAAGACTTGCTGGATCGCAAAGGCCTGCTCCAAGCTTGGTACGACTTTGAGGCGCAGTCCACCGAGACGGCGCTGCGTCAGTGGGCTGCTGAGGAAGGGTTTTCCATCGTAGTGTGACCCGGATCGGGCATCGATGGATTGCGGGTCGAGCCCGCAATGACAAATAGGGCTGTTGGGTATGCGTCGCCGTTGGCTCAGGGCTGAGCAACCCAGCAGCGATCAGGTCAAACGCCCGCCTGCAACGCTATGATGGCGACATCGTTTTCACCTTACGAAAGTTGGCGACCATGAAGTTTGATGTTGTGCCTGTGCTGCGGAGAATTTTGGGATTCGCGCTGTTGGCTGCTGCCACAGGCGCAGGCGCTGCGTCGCCAACATGGAACGCCGAACGCGGGCTGGTGCTGGTCGGCAAGGTCGTCACGTTGAACGACGCTGGTGACGTGCTGCCGAATGCGCGCGTCTGGATCTCTGGCGGCAAGATCATGGCCATCGCGCGTTCCGGCGAAGCCTTGCCGGAGGGGGCGCGTGATGCACCGGTGATCGACAGCCAGGGGGTCATCTACCCCGGCATCATCGACCTGCACAACCATCCCGAATACGCCATCTACCCGCTGCTGCCACTCAAGCGCAAATACCGAGACCGCTATGAATGGCGCTGGTACGACGACGTCTACAACAAGCGCATCACCTTCCCGCAGGAAGTGCTGACACGGCCCTACTACCTCGATCTGGGCATCGAGATCGGTCGTTACGGCGAGTACAAGGCGCTGGTCGGCGGCACCACTTCGTTGCAAGGCGGACGCACCAACCTGGCCTATTCGAAGGAGGAGTGCCTGGTGCGCAACATCGAAAACTCTGCGGTCGAGGCCCGCGTGGCGGCGAGCCGGGTGGACATCGGGCGCAGTTCCAAGGAGTGGACCGCCATGCAGGCCGAGCTGGACAAGGGCCCGCTGGTGGTGCACCTGGCCGAGGGACCCTCGCCGCGCATGGCCACCGAATTCTTTGCCCTCAAGGACAGCAAGCTGCTCAGCCCCGATCTGATCGCCATTCACGGCGTCGGCCTGACTGAGGCGCAACTCAAGGAAATGGCTTCGATCGGCGCCAAGCTGGTCTGGTCGCCGCTGTCAAACTTCATGCTCTACGGCCAAACCGCCAACATCGCGGCGGCGCGCAAGGCCGGCCTGTCCATCAGCCTGGGGCCGGACTGGGGGCCCTCGGGCAGCAAGTCCAGCCTGGGCGAGCTGAAGGTGGCCGATTTGGTCAACAAGCACGCCTTGCACGGCTTGTTTTCCGACCGCGATCTGGTTGAGATGGTGACGCGCAAACCGGCCGCGGCCATGGGCTGGAGCAAACGTCTGGGACAGCTCACCGAGGGCTATCTGGCCGATCTGCTGGTGCTCGATGACCGGCAAGCTGACCCCTACCGCAACCTGATCATGGCGATCGAGGAAAACGTCCAGTTGGTGACCGTGCGCGGCGAACCGCTGTATGGTGACCTGAACCTGCTCCGGTCAGCGCGCGCAGGCGATGATGACGTCGAGACCACCTCCACCTTCCGTGGCAAACGCGCCAAGGGCATGACGCCCAATTGCCCGGCCACCGCCCTGCCCGCCATGAGCGTGGCCGAGACCTTGGCAAGGATTCAACAGGGCCTGAGGTTCGACGCCCGACAGCTTGCAGCCAAGCTCAACCCGGAGCAGGTGGCAAGAGATTTTGCCCAGTGCGGGCTGGCGGCACCCGACGGCCCGGTGACCGCCGCCGTTGCCAAACAACTGATGTCCTGCCGCTTCGGTCTACCATTCGAGAAGACTCGCTTGAGCGCCCTGACCACCAATGAGGACCCCGAGTTCCTGTCGCGCCTGATGAAGAACCCGAATCTGCCCAAGTACCTGCGCGCCTTGCCGACCTACTACCGGCAGTGATTGCAGCGCACCGCGCAGTGCAGCAGAATGACAACCGGGCGATGCAGGACTTGCGCCGCCTTTAACACGCCGGAGATGAGATGAAAAGAAGCTGGATCAATGTGTTCCTGATAGCGGCCATGATGGGTGCCTCCGCGCAAGCTACCGAAGTGCGCTTGCGTTTGCTTGAGACGACCGACTTGCACATGAACCTGATGAGCTACGACTACTACCAGGACAAGCCGACCGACCAATACGGTCTGGACCGGACCGTCAGCTTGATCAAGGCGGCAAGGGCCGAAGCTCCCAACAGCCTGTTGTTCGACAACGGCGACCTGCTGCAAGGCAGTCCGCTGGGCGACGTGGCGGCCAGGGTGCACCCGCTCCAAGAAGGTCAGGTGCACCCGGCCTTCAAGGTCATGAACGCGCTTGGCTACGACGCCGCCAACGTTGGCAACCACGACTTCAACTTTGGCCTGCCGTTCTTGCGGCGCGCCCTCAAAGGTACAAACTTTCCGTACATCAGTGCCAACGTCTACATCGACGACGCCGACAAGCTCACGCCGAAGGCCAAGCATGCCTTCACGCCCTACCTGCTCCTGGAGCGGCAACTGCAGGGTGCAGACGGCCAGATGCACGCGCTGAAGATTGGTGTCATCGGCCTGCTGCCAACGCAGATCATGCAGTGGGACAAGGCAAATCTGGAAGGACGGGTGGTGGCGCGCGACATGGTCGAAGTCACTGCCAGGTACGTCCCCGAAATGCGCGCTGCCGGGGCGCAACTGGTGATCGTGCTGGCGCACTCGGGCTTTGAAAAGGGCGAGATCGAGCCGTTCGCCGAGAACGTGGTCTCGCGTCTGGCCGAGGTGCCCGGCGTCGACGCCATCCTGTTCGGCCATGCTCACTCCGTGTTTCCCAGCCGCTCCTTTGCTGCCTACCCCAAAGTGGACATTGAGCGCGGCACCATCAACGGCGTCGCCGCCGTCCAGCCGGGGCGTTGGGGCGATCATCTCGGCGTGATTGACTTCCGGCTCGACCACAGCAACGGCCAGTGGAAAGTGCTCGACAGTCGCTCGTCGATTCGTCCGATCTTTGACCGTGCGTCAAAGACATCGCGGGCTGCCGCCGACCCGCTGGTCGAGCAGCTGATTGCCACAGAACACCAACAGACTCTGACCTATGTGCGCGGCAAAGTGGCGCACACCACGAGTCCGATCTACAGCTACTTTGCCCGGGTCAGCGACGACTCCTCGGTGCAAATTGTGGCCAACTCGCAGATCGCCTATGTAAAGCGCGCCATGCAGGGCACCGAGTATGAAAAGTATCCGGTGCTGTCGGCGGCTTCGCCCTTCAGGGCCGGCGGGGGTCAGGGCTCTACCAACTTCACCGACATCCCGGCTGGACCAATCTCGATCCGGCATGTAGATGATCTCTACGTCTACCCGAACATTCTGAAGGCCATGCTGCTCACCGGTGCCGAGGTGAAAGAATGGATCGAGATGTCGGCCGGCCAGTTCAATCGCATCGACCCACAGGGTGCGCCAGAACAAGCGCTGGTCAACAACAGTTTCCCGTCCTTCAATTTCGACACACTCGACGGCGTGACTTATGAACTCGACCTGACGCAGCCGGCAAGATACGGCGTCAACGGGGCGCTGGTGGCTGCCACTTCGAGTCGCGTCAAGAACCTGAAGTACAAGGGCCAGCCGGTGCAGATGGACGCCAAGTTCATTGTGGCCACCAACAACTACCGGGCTTACGGTGGTGGCAACTTCCCTGGTCTGAATGCAGACAAGGTGATTCTCGATTCACCCGATGAAAACCGACAGGTCTTGATCCAGTACCTGTCATCGTTGGAAAAGTCGCGGCCCGAACAGCGCCCCAGCACCGCCGCAGACGGCAACTGGCGCATCCTGCCCGTGCCAGGGGTCAAGCTCGGATTCACCTCAGCCAGCGTCGCCGTGAAGTACCTGGCCGCACATCCCAACATCCGCTGGATCAAGGACACCGGCGACGGCTCGGCCCACTACCAATTGATCAACTAGGCTGTCATGGCGCGCGCCTTCATTCTCCTGCTCGACTCCTTTGGCATCGGCGCCACGCCTGACGCCGCGTGCTTCGGCGACGCTGGCGCCAACACGCTGGGTCATATTGCCCGCTGGGCGGCCGGGCGGGGCACACCGCTACACCTGCCCAACCTGGAGCAACTGGGCCTCGGGGCCGCAGCCCATTTGGCCTGCGCCGAGTGGCCGGCCGGCTTCAATGTACGTAGCGGCTTTGGTGCAGCCTATGGCGCCGCGCGCGAGCGATCCACCGGCAAGGACACGCAGAGCGGGCATTGGGAAATTGCCGGGGTGCCGGTCGATACCGACTGGGGCTACTTCTCTCTGACCGCGCCCTCCTTTCCGAAAGAGCTGACCGACGCCCTGCAAGCGCGCAGCGCCTGCGCAGGCTTTTTGGGCAACTGCCATGCCTCGGGCACCGAAATCATCAACCGACTCGGCGACAAGCATGTGGCCACCGGCCAGCCAATCCTTTACACCTCGGGCGACTCCGTATTTCAGATAGCGGCGCACGAAGAACACTTCGGCCTGCAGCGCTTGTACGAACTGTGCGAGATTGCCTTCGAACTGGTCAAGCCATACCACATCGGGCGCGTCATCGCACGGCCCTTTCTGGGCGCCAAAGGCGACTACCGGCGCACGGCCAACCGCCACGACTACGCCGTAGCGCCGCCCAGTGCCACGCTGCTCGATCAAGTTCAAGGTGCCGGTGGCGAAGTGCTGGCGCTGGGCAAGGTGGGTGACATCTTTGCCGATCAAGGCGTCTCGCGTCTCATCAAGGGCGCCGACAACATGGCGCTCTTCGACGCGCTGCTCTCCAACATGGACGGCGCACCCGAAGGCAGCCTCAGCTTCGTCAACCTGGTTGACTTCGACCAGTTGTTCGGCCACCGCCGAGACGTCGCCGGCTACGCCAACGCCTTGCAGGAATTCGACCAGCGCCTGCCTGAATTTACCACCCGCATGAAGCCTGGTGATCTGGCCGTGATCACCGCCGACCACGGCTGCGACCCGACCTGGCCGGGCTCGGATCACACACGAGAACACATTCCGATGCTGTTCTTCGGCCCGGGACTGCCAGGGCGTGCGCTGGGCATCTCCGACAGCTTCTGCGATATCGGTCAAACCCTGGCGCGTCACCTGGGCATCGCACCGCTGTTGCACGGACACTCTCTCTTATGACACTTCCTGCCGATTTCAGGCGCAATGAAGCCTCCAGCCTGGACCTCGGCTGGATCAGACACATCAAGGTCAACCGCAATGCCGCCGAGCGCCGTGCGACCAGCCTGCTGAACCGCCGCACGGTCAAGAATGTGTATCAGGCGGCCTGGTTGCTGAAAGCGATTCAGTGCATCGACCTGACCACCCTGGGCGGTGATGACACACCCGGCCGGGTCGAGCGCCTGTGCATGAAAGCTTTGCGCCCGTTGCGCGCTGACCTGATGCTGGCACTGGGCATGCAAACCCTGAGCACCGGGGCTGTTTGCGTCTACCACGAGATGATTGCCCCAGCCGCCAAAGTGCTGGCCGGACGGCTGCCCATCGCAGCGGTCTCAACCGGCTTTCCGGCTGGGCTGAGCAGTTTCGAGACCAAGGTGCGCGAGATCGAACTCTCGGT
>CAYHDD010000010.1:0-2400 GCA_964355195.1 uncultured Rhodoferax sp.
GGCCGAGCAGGCACGCAACACTTCGGCCGCACCTGGATTGTCCAGCAGGGCCAACAGCAAATGTTCCACCGTGATGAACTCATGGCGCTGTTGACGCGCCTCTACAAACGCCATGTGAAGGCTGACTTCCAATTCTTGGGCAATCATGTGCTTTCCTTTTGAGCCTCGCTTCGATAGCTAACTGTAATCCGAATTCAATTCCAACACTGCACGTCGGTCTTATTCGACCGGTTCGCTGAAACACTTCAGCGGATGCCCCGCTTTGGCCGCGGCGTCAAGAACCTGATCGACCTTGGTGGCAGCCACGTCTCTCGAGTAGACCCCGCACACGGCTTTACCCTCGACGTGGATCTTGAACATGATTCGAGTCGCAGCCTCCAGATCCCTACTGAAAAACTCCTGAATCAGGACTATCACAAATTCCATCGGCGTGTAGTCGTCATTGAGCATAACGACCTGGTACATCAGGGGTGGTTTGACCTTTTGCGTTCGTCGCTCCAGCACGACCGAGCCACCATCGTCGGAAGCCGGCAGACGAATCGGCGTCACTGGTGGACTTTTCGGGGATTTGCTTGCCATACTTTTCATTCTATCGAGTGCATCAAGCCTCGATCGCTTGAACAGCACTGGAATTGACTCCAACTCTTGCAAATTCAAGTCTGGCACGAACAAAAAACTGTCCAAGCTGGAAGGCCCGGGCGGTTTTGCGGTTCGGCAAGGTCCGACCTGTCCCTGACACAAGACATCTTACATATGGTCGATCATGACTTGGCCAAAGCCCGAACAGCTCACCTGCGTTGCCCCGTCCATCAGGCGCGCAAAGTCGTAGGTTACTTTCTTGCTGGCAATGGATCTGGTCATTGAACTGATGATCAGGTCGGCGGCCTCGGTCCAACCCATGTGGCGCAGCATCATTTCGGCCGAGAGGATCTCCGAGCCGGGGTTGACGTAGTCCTTTCCGGCGTACTTGGGGGCGGTGCCGTGCGTAGCCTCGAAGCACGCGACTGAGTCTGACAGATTGGCACCAGGAGCAATGCCGATCCCACCGACCTGCGCTGCCAGCGCATCTGAAATGTAGTCACCGTTCAGATTAAGCGTCGCAATAACGCTATATTCAGCCGGACGCAGCAGGATTTGCTGCAAGAAGGCATCAGCGATGCTGTCCTTGACAACGATATCCTTGCCGGTCTTCGGGTTTTTGAACTTGCACCAGGGTCCGCCATCGATCAGTTCCGCGCCAAATTCCCGCTGCGCCAGACCATAGGCCCAATCACGAAAACCGCCCTCGGTGTACTTCATGATGTTGCCCTTGTGAACGATGGTGACACTGGGCTTGTCATTGTCGACGGCGTACTGTAGCGCCTTGCGTACCAATCGCTCGGTGCCTTCCTGCGACACCGGCTTGATGCCAATACCTGAGGTGTTCGGGAAGCGGATTTTCGTGACGCCCATTTCCTTCTGCAAGAAGTTGATCAGTTTCTTCGCCTTCTCGGACTCCGCCTCAAACTCGATGCCGGCATAGATGTCTTCAGAGTTTTCGCGGAAGATCACCATATGGGTCTTATGGGGCTCCTTCACTGGGCTTGGAACGCCTTCAAAATACTGAATTGGTCGCAAACAGACATACAGATCAAGCTCTTGGCGCAGCGCCACATTGAGCGAACGGATACCGCCGCCGACCGGCGTGGTCAGCGGACCCTTAACGGAAACAACATATTCCCGCAACGCCTTCAAGGTTTCTTCGGGTAACCAGACGTCCGGACCATACACTTTGGTCGCCTTTTCCCCGGCGTAGACTTCCATCCAGTGAATTTGCTTGCTGCCTCCGTAAGCCTTGGCAACGGCTGCGTCAACCACCTTGATCATCACTGGCGTGATATCGAACCCAGTGCCATCGCCCTCGATGAACGGAATGATTGCCTGATCGGGCACGTTGAGCGACATGTCTGGGTTGACAGTGATCTTGTGGCCAAGGGGTGGCACTTTGATATGCTGGTACATGAGATTTCTCCGTTGGGGGGTCGAGGAGGGTGTGTCAGAGCTGACAAATGCGGGAGGGCTGTTTTGACCTGGTCTACAGGCGCTTTTGAATTCTAGTCTCAAAAATTCCGAAATCCTGTCAACCAACCGCGAACCAGCCCCGTTACGGACAGACCTTCCAAAGCTTGGAGGGAATTTTTGAAATAACGTTATCTCAAGGAAATTAGAAATGAACAAACTCCTCGCCGCTTTGGTTGCTGGTCTTTTTGCTGCTGGTGCTTTCGCTCAGGCCGCTGCTCCCGCCGCCGCCCCTGCTAAGGCTGCTGCTCCCGCTGCTGCTGCCGCACCCGCCGCTGCTCCTGCCGCAAAGGTCGAAAAGAGGGCTGATGCCAAGGCTGACAAGAAGGCTGCCGCCGCTGA
>CAYHDD010000010.1:2500-16049 GCA_964355195.1 uncultured Rhodoferax sp.
CAAAGGTCGAAAAGAGGGCTGATGCCAAGGCTGACAAGAAGGCTGCCGCCGCTGACAAGAAGGCTGCAAAGAAGGCCGCTGCTGGCGACAAGGCTCCTGCCAAGAAGGCCGCTGCTTCCGCTACGAAGTAATTGGCAGCTCAGAAGCCAAGCTTCTGGCGCACCAACAAGATGCCCGCTTTCGCGGGCATTTTTGTGTCTGTTTCGCTTTGACAGCCATCCAAATTGCCTCAGAATCGAGCCATGAGACATGTCAAAATCGGATTTGTTGGGGTCACCCTCGCGTTGAGTCAGCTCGCACTCGCACAAGGTTTGCCGCAGTTGGATTTGCCACGCATCAAGATATCAGCCGGGTTGCATCTGATCGATACGCAACTCGCGCTCACCAGTGAACAAAGAGCAACCGGGCTGATGTTTCGCAGGGAGATGCCCCAATCCGAAGGCATGCTGTTCGTCTTCGAACAAGTCAGCGAGCAGTGCTTCTGGATGAAGAATACGCTGTTGCCACTGAGCGCCGCGTTTGTCGCCGACGACGGCACCATCGTCAACCTTGTTGACATGAAGCCCCAGACAACACAATCACACTGCTCCACGCGACCCGTGCGCTATGTCCTTGAAATGAACCAGGGCTGGTTCGCCAAGAAAGGGATCAAGGCCGGATTCAAGCTCGCCGGCAAACCCTTTCAAGGCGGTCAATGAAACGTCGATCAACTCAAGCGAAGTTGGCTTCGGCAAAGCTCCAGTTGACCAGCTTTTCCAGAAACGTCTCGACAAACTTGGGACGCATGTTTCGGTAGTCGATGTAGTAGGCATGTTCCCACACGTCCACCGTCAGCAAGGCCTTGTCGGCCGTGGTCAGGGGCGTGCCGGCAGCACCCATGTTGACGATGTCAACCGAGCCGTCAGCCTTTTTCACCAGCCAAGTCCAGCCTGATCCAAAGTTGCCCACCGCCGACTTGATAAACGCCTCCTTGAAGGCTGCCTGAGATCCCCACTTGACGTTGATGGCCGTCGCCAGCGCGCCGCTCGGCTCGCCGCCGCCGTTGGGCTTCATGCAGTTCCAGAAAAAGGTGTGGTTCCAGATTTGCGCCGAGTTGTTGTAGATGCCGCCGCTGGACTTCTTGACAATGTCTTCCAGCGCCATGTTTTCAAAATCGGTCCCTTTTTGCAGGTTGTTGAGATTCACCACATAGGCGTTATGGTGCTTCCCGTAGTGATACTCCATGGTTTCCTTGGAGTAGTTGGGTGCCAGAGCGTCAAGTGCGTAGGGCAAGGCGGGTAGTGTGTGTTCCATGAAGTCCTCATCGATTGGTTGGTTCAGATGCGCGATTGTAGAAACTTTGTTCACTTTGAGTCGGCCACGGTCAATTCAAGCCTTCCGTCCGTAAGGGAAGCATTGAGTGTCTGACCAGCGCTGGCCTGATGCACACTGCTGACAGTCTTGCCCGAAGCGTCTGTTAACCAGGCATAGCCGCGGCGCAAAACCAAATTTGGGTCCAACGACTCCAAACGAAAGCTCGCGCTTTCCAGGGACTGCCCCTTTTGGCGCAAAAAGTTGAGCGCCAGGTAGTGCAATTGCTGTGCCTTTGAGGCCAAACGCAGGCGCTGGCGTGCCGCTACGCCGGACGGTCGCCCAAGACGCGTAGCCGTCATATCAAGCAATTGACTCCGCTTGTCGAGCTGACTCAAGACCGCACCGCTTAGCCTGCGTTGCAGCGCGTCGAGCGAGACTAGCCAGTTTTGCAAGGGCTGGGCGACCAATTCTGCAGCCGCGGTCGGGGTCGGCGCGCGCAGATCCGCAACGAAGTCAGCAATTGTAAAATCTGTCTCATGCCCCACACCACACACAATGGGCACGGGACTTGCGGCAATCGCGTGCGCCAGCTGTTCATCGTTGAAAGCCCACAGGTCCTCCGCACTGCCGCCACCACGCACCAGCAGAATGACATCAATCACCGGTTTCTCATGACGCGCCCGCACCGAGCCCTGGCGTACACCAGCTGAACTCTCGCGGGAACCCTGTTCGGTCAACTGATAGAGCGCCACCAAGGCCTGTTCTAGCTCGCGTGGTGCGTTTGGCCCCTGGACCGAAGCCGGAGCCATGACGACCGGTATATGCGGCACACGCCGCCGCAAGACCGTCACGACATCATGCCAAGCCGCCGCGCCCAGAGAGCTTACAACCCCTATGGCACGCGGCATCGCCGCCAATGGCCGCTTTTTGGCCGGATCAAACAGCCCTTGCGCTTCCAGCTTGGTCTTCAAACGGACAAACTGTTCAAACAATGCCCCCTGTCCCGCTTGACTCAGGCTCTCCACAATGAGTTGCAGATCGCCGCGCGCTTCGTACACCCCCAAACGAGCACGAAGTTCTACAAGATCCCCGTCGCGTGGCGAAAAGTTAAGCAAAGCCGCTGCACGCCGAAACATGGCGCAACGAATCTGAGCACCGTCACCCTTAAGGTTGAAATAGCAGTGCCCACTGCTGGCGCGGGAAAACCCGGACAGTTCTCCGACCACATGCACTGGATTGAACCGAGACTCGAGAGTCTGAGCAACCGCGCGACACAGGTCCGCCACGCGCCAGACCTTTTGCACTGAGGTCTGTGCCGTGGAAACACTGCCGACGGTCTCTGCTCTTCCCTCGGGAGAAGCTGATTCTGTGTTGCAAGTCATTGATATATTTCAGTTTTCTTCTGCCTGTTCTAGCACCATCGTGTTGCAGGCCATGGCCAGTGCGACGATCACCCACTTTACATGCTTGTTCTTCACAAAGTTATGCACAGATTCTGTGAACGAAGGCAGATGCAGCGAGGCGACCCGCCAAACGCGTGGGACATAATTGCAAGGCCCAAAACCTGAGCGGAGATTCCATTTGTTTTCAATCATACAAGCCGCCGGCTGGCCCATCTGGCCTCTGATCGCCTGTTCGGTCCTGGCTCTGGCCCTGGTCATCGAACGCTTTCTCAGTCTTCAAACCGCCAGAATCGCACCGCCACTTTTGTTGGACGAGGTCTTGCGGGTCACTCGCACCACAGTTCCGTCGCCCGATGTGGTGATGCAGTTGGCAAAGAGTTCGGCGTTGGGAGAGATCCTGGCGAGCGGTCTGCGCGCCCTCAACAGCAACCCGCGGTGCAGCGAAGACGACCTGCGCGCAACCATCGAGGCAACGGGCCGCATGGTCGCGCACCGGTTGGAGCGGTATTTGAGCGCGCTGGCCACCATCGCCTCGGCAGCGCCATTGATGGGCCTGTTCGGCACTGTTGTTGGCATGATCGAGATTTTTGGTTCCCAAACGCCTTCTGGTGTCGCCACCGGGGGCAACCCGGCGTTACTCGCACATGGCATATCAGTGGCTCTTTACAACACCGCGTTCGGTCTCATTGTGGCCATTCCATCGCTGATCTTTTGGCGCTATTTCCGCGCCCGGCTTGACGAATACCTGCTCGTCCTGGAGTTGGCCTCAGAGCGCCTGATGCGCCATCTCAACAGCTTGCGAAAATGATCGCGCCATGAAATTTCGACACCGTATCCGCGAAGAACCCGAAATCAATCTGATCCCATTCATTGACGTGTTGTTGGTTGTGCTCATCTTTCTGATGCTGTCTACAACCTACAGCAAATTCACCGAGCTTCAACTGATACTCCCGGTAGCCGACAGTCAAGCGCAGCGCGACTACCCCAAGGAAGTGTTGGTCAGCGTCAGTGGCGACGGCAGTTACGCCGTCAACAAGGTGGCGCTTGCCGACCGAAGTGTGTCAACACTCGCCGCCGCACTGATGGACGGGGCCAAGGCAGGCAAAGAATCGGTGCTCATCATCAGCGCCGACGCCAGCGCCCGACACCAGGCCGTGATCACGGTGATGGAGGCAGCGCGCCGCTCGGGCCTGTCGCAGATCACTTTTGCTACACAGTCCTCCGCGCATGCTGCAAGCCGCTGACCCATGAATCGAACGACGCACGGCTGCGCGTTGCATGCGCTCCTCACCCGTACCTGGAAGCATCGTGGTTGGTTGGCCCGGACACTTTGGCCATTTGCGCTTCTTTTTGGAGGCTTAACCGCCCTCAGACGCCGGTTCTATGAATTGGGCTGGCTCCCGGCAGGCAGAGTTCCCGTGCCCATCATCGTGGTCGGTAATGTGGTGGCTGGCGGGGCTGGCAAGACACCCGTTGTGATCGCGTTGGTGCAACACCTGCAGTCCCAGGGCATTGAGGTCGGCGTTGTATCGCGCGGGTATGGTCGAGCCACCGGCGACTGCCGTGAAGTACATCCCACCAGCGCCGTCGACGAGGTCGGGGACGAGCCCGCGCTCATCAAGCGCAAGACATCCGCCCACGTCTTTGTGGCCCGCAAACGTCTTGAGGCAGCTAGATTGCTCCTGAAACAATATCCGCAAACCCAGGTCCTCATCTCCGATGACGGATTGCAACATCTTGCCTTGCAACGCGACATAGAGATCTGTCTCTTCGATGACCGGGGTATCGGCAACGGTTTGTTGCAGCCGGCCGGTCCTTTGCGTGAACCCTGGCCGCGTCCCGTGGATCTGGTATTGCACACCGGCTCGCAACCGGTTTTTGCTGGCTTCAGCGCCCGACGTACCCTGGCCAACTACGCCTTGCGCGCCGATGGCAGTCAAGTGGCGTTGGCAGATCTGATGCAGACTGAACGCAAACCGTTACGGGCTATCGCCGCTATCGCCAAACCGGACGAGTTCTTTGGCATGTTGCAGGCGTCGGGCCTGCGCCTGACGCGCACGCTCAGCCTGCCCGACCACTTCGATTTTGCCAATTGGCCCACTCAGGAATACCGTGATTGCACGGTCCTGTGCACTGAGAAGGATGCCCGCAAGCTGTGGTTGCACGCGCCCGAGGCTCTCGCGGTGCCGCTACAGTGTTCCCTAGCGCCAGACTTCCTGGCGCGATTTGACCAACTGCTGTCGGCGCTCCTGGTGCTTGAATCGCACTGAACGCTATGATCTCGCCATGGACATACGACTTCTTGAACTACTGGTTTGCCCGGTTACCAAAGGCCCCCTTGAATATGATCGCCAAAGGCAGGAACTCACATCCCGCAGTGCGCGGCTGGCTTACCCGGTGCGCGACGGCATTCCGATCCTGCTTGAGAGCGAGGCGCGGACATTGACTGATCAGGAACTCGGCCTTTGAAATTCACGGTCCTGATACCGGCCCGACTGGCCTCCACCCGCCTGCCCAACAAGCCCTTGGCAGACATCGCCGGCGTGCCCATGGTTGTTCGGGTGGCGCATCGTGTCTTGTCAGGGCACAGTGCCGCACGCGTGGTGGTGGCGACGGACAGTGTGGAGGTTCAAACCGTCTGTCAATCACACCAGGTTGAGGCTGTTCTGACCGGCACCAACCACCCTTCAGGCAGTGACCGGTTGGCCGAGGCCTGTCAGATTCTGGGCCTGCCCGACGATGAAATCGTGGTCAATGTTCAGGGCGATGAACCTTTGATCGACCCGGCGCTGGTGCACGCGGTGGCACATTTGTTGACTCTGCAGCCTGAGGCTAGCATGAGTACCGCTGCGCATGCGATTGCGAGTCATGCCGAGTTCAACAACGCCAACGTCGTTAAAGTCGTACTCGATGCCAAAGCCATGGCGCTGTACTTCAGCCGTTCGCCGATCCCATGCTGGCGCGATGGGCCAGGGGCGCTCCCCAGTCCGCCGCCCCTGAGACACATCGGCATCTACGGCTACCGCGCAGGGTTTTTGCGCCTGTTTCCCAGCTTGTTACAGGCGCCAATGGAAATTTCAGAGGCACTGGAACAATTGCGGGTTCTGTGGCACGGCTACCGCATCGCCGTGCATGTCACTGACAAGGCGCCGGGCCCCGGCGTGGACACTCCCGAAGACCTCGAGCGCGTGCGCCTGCTGCTCAGTTCTTGAGTTGATCCCGGTCAGCCTCTTGAAAACGCGGCATGCTATTCTTGGAGCCGACGAAGCGCTGGAATCGCAGCTTCCTATTGGCGCCAGATCTCTACTTTTCCGAAGGACTTCCATGAAACTCATTCTGTTGGGTGCACCCGGCGCTGGCAAAGGCACGCAGGCCACTTTTATCTGCCAGAAATACGGTATCCCGCAAATCTCTACCGGCGACATGCTGAGAGCGGCCGTCAAGGCCGGCACGGCACTGGGTATTGAGGCAAAGAAAGTCATGGATTCGGGTGGTTTGGTCAGTGACGCGCTGATCATCAATCTGGTGAAGGAACGAATTGCCCAGCCTGACTGCGCCAAAGGCTTTCTGTTCGATGGGTTTCCGCGCACCATTCCCCAAGCGGATGCCATGAAGACGGCAGGGGTCACACTCGACTATGTGCTCGAAATTGATGTGCCCTTCGACGCCATCATCGAACGCATGGTCGGTCGGCGCTCGCACGCGCCCTCAGGGCGCACCTATCATGTCAAGTTCAATCCGCCCAGGGTGGCCGGTGTCGACGACATCACCGGTGAAGCACTGGTCCAACGCGTCGATGACCAGGAGGAAACCGTCAAGAATCGGCTCGACGTCTACCGCACCCAGACACGCCCGCTGATCGACTACTACACCAGCTGGGCCAAGACCGACCCCTTTGTCGCGCCAAAGTACCGCGCCATCAGCGGCCTTGGCAGCGTCGTCGATATCACCACCCGTACGCTGGCCGCGCTTCAGAGCTGATCACTGCGCCGCTCGGGCACCGACCCGGCATTAACGAGCGACCCAATCTTCTTCCTGGCGCACGACCACCAGTCACGCCAACTGTCATCCCCTCACAGCGTCTCGGCTGATTTGCGGCGCAGCTCTCGGCTGCCCCGCGGTCGCAACGTCGACCCCTCACGACACCACCAGGGCAATCGACAGGACTGGCGCCACGTGATATTGGAAATATTTATCTTCACCGCTTGCAATGTTTTAAAAACTGGTTAAAAATACAGTTACTGGATATCAACACAGTGTGTACAGACTGACAGCCCAGCCACCAAGACGCAAAGGAGTCGCCATGCTTGAAAGCCCAAAACTCACAGCACGCCAGCAGCAGATTCTGGACCTGATCCAAAGCGCAATTGCGCGCACCGGTGCGCCACCAACCCGAGCCGAGATCGCTACTGAACTGGGCTTCAAATCAGCCAATGCAGCTGAAGAGCACTTGCAGGCCTTGGCACGCAAAGGTGCCATTGAGCTGATCAGCGGCACGTCACGCGGTATTCGCCTCCGAAGTGACACGTTGCGCTCCATCAATGAATCGCGCAACAAGCAATACTCTTTCCAACTACCCAGTCTGGCGCAGCTTGCACTGCCGCTGATCGGACGGGTGGCGGCGGGCTCTCCGATTCTGGCGCAAGAGCATATTGATCAAACCTATTACCTTGAGAGCAGCCTGTTCCAGCGCAAACCCGACTACCTGCTGAAGGTGCGCGGCATGTCGATGCGGGACGCCGGCATTATGGACGGTGACCTGCTGGCCGTGCAATCTACCAAAGACGCCAAGAACGGCCAGATCGTCGTGGCCCGCCTGGGTGATGAGGTCACAGTCAAGCGTTTTCGGCGCAACAAGCACTTGATCGAGCTGCACCCTGAGAACCCGGACTACCAAACCATTGTCGTGGAGCCCGGCGAGCCCTTTGAAATTGAAGGGCTGGCTGTGGGGTTGATCCGTAACACCATGTTGATGTAATCGTGGCGCAGTTCACGCATGAAAGTTGTCCAATGAGCACAGCACTGTTCGCCCTGTCAAAGATGTTTGCACCCCTGCGCGGCGCACTGCGCTGGGTGGACGCCCCAGCGGTTGCCAAACCAACGCTGGTTTGTGCTGAGCTCCCTGTCCGTGAAACAGCGCACACCCCAAAACACCGGCCCCTGCGCATCGTGCGCATCCTTGAAGCCAACCAAGCGCCAACCCAGGTGGGGCGCATGACCATTTCGGGTCGAATGGCCGATGTCTGCGCAGAACTTGATCGGCTCGCCGCACTTCACTGATTGCGCGGTTCAACTGCTGAGAGTCTCCGACTGACGCCTTGCCAAGGCACAATATGTCTTATGAATATTGTGATTCTTGATGACTATCAGGATGCCGTTCGAAAACTCGAATGTGCCACCAAGCTGGAACCCTACCAGGCCAAGGTTTACACCAATACGGTTAAAGGATTGGGACAGTTGTCGTTTCGCCTGAAGGACGCCGACGTGATTGTGCTCAATCGAGAGCGCACACATATGCCGCGGCAGTTAGTCGAGAAGCTACCGAAGCTCAAATTGATCGCGCAAACCGGTCGTGTTGGCTCGCACATTGACATCCACGCATGTACCGAACGCGGGATTGCCGTAGCCGAGGGCACTGGATCTCCGGTTGCTCCTGCCGAGATGGCCTGGGCACTCATCATGGCAGCCATGAGGCGCTTGCCGCAGTACGTCGGCAATCTAAAGCACGGTGCCTGGCAGCAGTCAGGGTTAAAGGCCGGCTCCATGCCAACAAATTTTGGCCTCGGTGTGGTCCTGAGGGGCAAAACGCTGGGGATTTGGGGCTACGGGAAAGTCGGTCAATTGGTGGCCAAATTCGGCAGCGCGTTTGGCATGAAAGTGCTGATTTGGGGACACGCAGCTTCCCGAGAGAACGCCATCCTGGACGGTTTCACTGCCGCCTCCAGCCGTGAGGAGTTCTTTGCTCAGTGCGATGTCCTGAGTCTGCATCTGCGCCTGGTAGACGAGACGCGCGGCATCGTCCGGCTTGACGATCTGGCACGCATGAAACCCACTGCCCTGATTGTCAACACATCACGCGCCGAACTGATCGAGCCAGAGGCCTTGATCAGCGCCCTGAACCGCGGTCGGCCTGGAATGGCAGCAGTCGACGTATTCGAAACGGAACCGATCTTGCAGGGTCACGCGCTGCTTCGCATCGAAAACTGCATCTGCACACCGCACATCGGCTATGTCGAGCAGGAGAGCTACGAAATGTATTTCGGTGCCGCCTTTGACAATGTGATCAACTTCATCAAAGGCACGCCCACCAATATTGTGAATCCGGGTGCACTCCAGGTTCGTCGCTGAGTACTTGTTGATCTAGACATCTTGGCGTCAACCCGCAACCTACAGGGACGATGAGCGGAATCACTTCTTTGGCCCAGACAGTGTGCATCAGTGAGAGTCTTCTTGTCGAGTCATAATTACCAGCATGAAACCCACTTTTCCAATGATCGGTATCGTCGGCGCTGGCGCCATGGGGCGCGGCATCGCTCAAATTGCGGCGCAGGCCGGAAGCACGGTCTTGTTGTTCGACATGCTGGCTGGCGCCGCAACCGCGGCGCAGGCATCAGTCGGTTCCCAGTGGGACAAGCAATGCGAGAAAGGGCGGATCGATCCGGTGCAAATGACCGCCTATAAATCCAATCTGCATTGTGTCGGCTCTTTGAGCGAACTGGCTCACTGCGATCTGGTCATTGAGGCGGTGATTGAACGCCTGGAGGTCAAGGTTGACCTGTTTGCAGCGCTGGAAGGGATCATGAGCCCGGGCGCCGTGCTGGCCACCAACACCTCATCGTTGTCCGTCACATCCATTGCGGCTCGCCTCAAGCGGCCAGGCCAACTGGCGGGCTATCACTTCTTCAACCCAGTCCCCTTGATGAAGGTCGTCGAGGTCATTGCTGGCCTCAAGACCAGTGCCGACGTTTGCAGCAAGCTCGTCGCCTACGCCAGGGAGATGGGCCACACGCCGGTGCAGGCACAAGACAGCCCCGGTTTTATTGTCAACCATGCTGGCCGTGGCTATGGGACAGAAGCCCTGCGCATTGTCAACGAAGGCATCACCGACTTCGCCACAGTCGACCGCATCCTGAGGGATCAGATCGGCTTCAGGCTCGGTCCGTTTGAGTTGATGGATTTGACCGCGCTGGACGTGTCGCACCCGGTGATGGAGTCGATCTACCACCAGTACTTTGAAGAGCCACGATATCGGCCCAGCGTCATCACAGCGCAGCGGCTTGCCGCCGGTGTGGTGGGCAAGAAAGTAGGAGAAGGCTTCTATCGCTACACGAATGGTGTGGCCCAAATCAGTCCGGAGCCACCAGCGCCCGAGGTTGACGAGATTCCGCCGGTGTGGCTTTCCCCGCGTGCGGCGCGCCGCGCTGAACTGCTCTTGCTCCTGAAGAACCTGGGCGCACGGATTGAGACTGGAGCCTCACCCTCGATGCAAGCGTTGACGCTGGTGGCGCCATTGGGATTTGATGTAACGACGGTCGCGGTGGTTGAGCGCCTGGACCCGGCGCGCACCGTCGGCATCGATATGCTGGTGGACGACGCCAGCAGCAAGCGGCGCGTCCTCGCGACCAACCCGGCAACACGCACCGACATTCGGCACGCCGCCCATGCACTGATGGCGCGTGACGGCAAGGCGGTTAGTGTGATTCGGGACAGTGGCGGTTTTGTCAGCCAGCGCGTGGTGTCGACCATCGTCAACATTGCGGCTGACATGTGCCAGCAGAACATCTGCTCACCCACAGATTTGGACACTGCCGTCAAGCTTGGCCTAGGGTACCCATTGGGCCCGCTCGCCATGGGCAATCTTTACGGTCCGACCAATTTGCTGGAAGTGCTCTTCAATATGCAGACTGTCTATGGCGATCCGCGCTATCGCCCGAGCCCCTGGCTGCGCCGACGCGCTGCCATTGGCCTGAGTCTGTTGCACGAGGAAGACTTCTAGGACCGCTGGGCTGAAGTGCTGGCCCGTCGGCGACAGATGCAAGAATGCGGCGATCCGTCACCGGCGCGACAATCGAGACGTTTCCAGTCACCAACAAGACAGGCCATGGACGACCCTATTCTTACCATCGAAGAACGCGAGGCGATCAACTCCGGTCGCTGGTTTTCATCTCTCTCACCCTCATTGCGTCACGACATTCTCCGATGCGCCTACGTCAAACGGTTCAAGGACGGCGAGCTTATCGCCGCACGCGGCGAGCAACCGCAGGAGTGGATCGCCTGCGCACGCGGCGCCATACGGGTGAGTTCGACATCCATCTCTGGCAAGCAGATCACTTTGACCTACGTGGAGCCGGGGATCTGGTTTGGCGACGTCGCCATATTCGACGGCGACCGGCGCACTCACGATGCCTATGCCCATGGCGAAAGCACGATCCTGTGTGTAGCCAAGGCGGATTTCAAGAAGATACTGACACTGCATGCCGAGTTGTACGAGGCCTTGCTGCGCCTGCACGCCCGGCGCATTCGGCAACTCTACGGCTTGGTCGAAGATCTCAACACCCTGCCACTGCGGGCGCGGCTGGCCAAGCAATTGTTGCATCTGGCTCGAAGCTACGGGGTGCCCTCTCTCAGCAGCAGTTCGGAGGTTCGGATCGGCCTTCAATTGGCACAGGAAGAACTGGCTCAGTTGTTGGGTGCCTCTCGACAGCGGGTCAACCAGGAACTCAAGTCGATGGAACGGGAAGAGGCCATCCGGATCGAGCCCGGCGGCCTTGTCATTCGCAACCGCGAAGCCTTGATGCGCATCATTGAAGCCGACAACTAGCGACAACACTGAGTCACCCATGAGCGATTTTGACCATTTTGTTGGCACCCGCCCGGTCAATGCTGCGCAGGCCTTCGACGTCGACGCGCTGTCCGCTTGGCTACAGCAGAACCTGCAAGGATTCAAAGGCCCGTTGAGCGTCGAATCCTTCAAGGGTGGCCAGTCCAACCCAACCTACAAACTCAGCACACCGACACAGCATTACGTCATGCGCGCCAAGCCCGGACCGGTTGCCAAACTGCTGCCGTCGGCGCACGCCATTGAGCGTGAGTTTGCCGTCATGAGCGGTTTGCAGGGCACCGACGTGCCTGTGCCACACATGCACTGCCTGTGCCAGGATGAATCTGTCATTGGTCGTGCCTTCTACATTATGGAATTCGTACCGGGACGTGTCCTCTGGGACCAGACCCTGCCCGGTATGAGCCCGCAAGAACGCACCGCCATCTACCAGGAGATGAACCGCGTGATCGCTGCCCTGCACACGGTCAAGTTTGCAGACCGGGGCCTCGCGGCGTTTGGAAAACCTGGCAACTATTTTGAACGCCAGATCGGTCGCTGGAGCAAACAGTATGTAGCCTCGGCTGACGGCGCCGGCGCGATGTCACAGCCGATCGCTGACATGGAGCGGTTAATGGCCTGGTTACCGCTGCACATTCCCGCCATGGCGCGCGATGAGGCTCTGGTCAGCATCGTGCACGGCGACTATCGCTTGGACAATCTGGTGTTTCATCCCACAGAGCCTCGCATTGTGGCCGTACTGGATTGGGAATTGTCAACCCTGGGTCACCCACTGGCCGACTTCAGCTACCACAGCATGGCTTGGCACATTCCTCCCGGCTCGTTTCGCGGAATCGGTGGACTTGATGTTACGAGCCTGGGTATTCCAACCGAAGAGGAGTACATCCGCAGGTATTGCGAGCGAACAGGTCTCGTCACACCAGCAGCGCTGAAGGCCGACTGGAACTTCTACATGGCCTACAACCTGTTTCGAATCGCTGCCATCTTGCAGGGCATTGCCAAGCGGGTCGAAGCCGGTACTGCGGCAAGCGCCCAAGCTGTCAGCTCTGCAGGCGGTGCCAGGCCGTTGGCACAGATGGCCTGGCGCTTTGCTCAGCAAGCTTGACGCCCTTACTTACAGACCCACCCAAGGAATTCAACATGGACTTTGATTATTCACCCAAAACAAAGGAACTGCAGGCGCGGCTGCAGGCGTTCATGGACGAACATATCTATCCATCGGAAGGTGCCTACCATGCCGAGATCGCCGCCAACACAGTTGCCGGCAAGCGCTGGACACCGCTGCGAACGATTGAGGATTTAAAACCCAAAGCACAGGCCGCTGGCTTGTGGAATCTGTTTCTTCCCGTCGACAGTGCTGCCGCCTCGGGCTACGATGGCGCCGGGTTGACCAACCAGGAATACGCGCCCTTGGCCGAAATCATGGGTCATGTCATGTGGTCGAGCGAGGTCTTTAACTGCTCGGCGCCAGACACCGGCAACATGGAGACGATTGCCCGTTATGGCTCGGAAGCAAATAAGGCGCGCTGGCTCAAGCCGCTGCTGGAAGGCAAGATTCGCTCCGCCTTCGCGATGACGGAACCCGAGGTCGCGTCAAGCGACGCCACCAACATCCAGACGCGCATCGAGCGCCAAGGTGACGACTATGTCATCAGTGGGCGCAAATGGTGGACCTCTGGGGCGGGTGATCCGCGCTGCGCGGTCTTCATCACTATGGGCAAAACCAACCCGGATGCCGCTCGCCATTCACAGCAGAGCATGATCATAGTGCCTGCGGACACGCCCGGCATCACGGTGGTACGCGCCCTCAACGTGATGGGCTACGACGACGCACCGCACGGACATATGGAGGTTCTTTTCGAGAAGGTACGCGTGCCCGCAGGCAACATCTTGTTGGGTGAGGGCCGCGGTTTCGAGATTGCCCAGGGGCGCTTGGGCCCGGGACGCATTCACCACTGCATGCGCCTGATCGGCTTGGCGGAACGCGCCCTGGAACTGATGTGCAAGCGCAGTT
>CAYHDD010000011.1:0-15651 GCA_964355195.1 uncultured Rhodoferax sp.
CGGCGACCGCAGCGACCGCATCCGCACCTACAACTTTCCGCAAGGGCGCTTGACCGACCACCGTATCAACCTCACACTCTACAAACTCCTCTCTATCATGGAGGGAGATCTGGACGACGTGGTGCTGGCGCTGCAAGCCTATGAGGCAGCGCAGCAACTCGCGGCACTGGAGCTCGGTGCCGGCGCCTGAGCTGAGGCGCCTGATCGGCCGAAGCGATTACATCTATCCATGATCGAAGTTGATCCACCCCCCCCCACCGTTGCAAGATCCCTGGCAGATGCGCAGGCTCTGGGGCTCAAACGACTAGATGCTCAATTGCTGCTGCTGCATACGCTTGGCCCAGCCTGTCCTAGCCGGGCCTGGCTGCTAGCCCATGACACCCAAACTTTGACAACCGACCAATGGGCCAGATTCAGAGCCGGCGTGGAGCGACGTCTGGACGACGAGCCCTTGGCCTATATCACCGGGCAACAGGAATTCTTCGGTATCGATCTGCGCGTCGACAACCGGGTGCTGGTACCGCGGCCCGACACCGAAACCCTGGTGCAATGGGCACTAGATGTTCTCAATCGGACTACAGCCGGAATTGAACCACTGCGGGTTCTGGATTTGGGCACCGGCAGCGGCGCCATTGCCTTGGCACTCAAGGCAACAAGGCCGGATCTTCAGGTCAGCGCGCTGGACGCCAGCGGCGGCGCGCTCACGGTGGCTGCTGCGAACGCGCAACGCCTGGCGCTCGATGTGGCGTTTCAGCAAGGCAACTGGCTGAACGGCGTTGCCGACGACTTTGATGTCATCGTATCGAATCCACCATACATCGCTGCGCATGACTCGCATCTGAACGCGCTGCGCCACGAGCCTGCGCAAGCTCTGACGTCTGGTAGCGACGGCCTGGCCGACCTGCGCTGCATCATTGCGCAAGCCCCAGCACACCTGGACCGCGGCGGATGGCTGCTGCTGGAACATGGTTACGACCAGGCGACAGCGGTGCGCGAGCTGTTGCACAGGGTCGGCTTCGAGGCAGTCCAATCGCATCGTGATCTGAGCGGCATCGAGCGCTGTAGCGGCGGTCAGTGGGTTCCCAGCAACGCCACCAAGGGTGACCGACGCGGTTTGTCGCTTACTCCAGCCGTCAGTCTCCCAACAACTTCTGCATGCGTCGATCCACCAAACGGACGATGACCAGGCGCCCGAGACCATTGATGTCGGCCAAAAGGCGCGTACCTTCCAGCGCGCAGCTGGCTTGACGCTCTGTCAGTTCCGCTGTTGAAAGAGCTTTCTGAGTTTCCTTCGCGGCAATCAACTGTGCCTGGGATCGTGCTTCGTCACGCTCACCCTGCAAATAGGCCAGCCCGATGAAGGCCGCCCCTGCATTCAAAGTCGCCAGCAGCACGGGCCTCGATTCGGAATTGCCAGACTTCAGCTGTCGCACCAGTTCATCCGCCCGAGCGTCCAGTGCGGCAACACATTCGGCGGTGCGCAATTCACGCTCCCCCCCCGAGGTCGAAGCGGTCACCGGGCAGGCAGGCGCCACCGACAGGACGGTCACCAACGCGATGCGCAACGACGCGCGCCAATCACGGCAAAACATGGCGCGAGTCACTTAAGAATGACCAGTCAGTGTTGGTGACCATGCGCGCCATGGACGTGACGATGCTCGACCTCTTCGGCACTGGCGGCGCGCACAGAAACAACGGTCGCAGCAAAGCGCAGGGCCTTTCCAGCCAGCGGGTGATTGCCATTGAGCATGACCTGCTGGCCTTTTATTTTCACGACGTTGAACATCTGCACTTGCCCGTCCGGCCCTTGTGCCTGGAGTTGCCCGCCGAGCTTGATGCCAGGTGGAAACTGGGTCTTGGGGATGGTCTTGGGCAAGCGCTCGTCATACTCGCCGAAGGCATCGACCGGCGCCAGCTCAATTTGCGTCTGGTAACCCGAAAGCTGCCCTTCAAGCGCTTGCTCTACCTTCGGAAAGATGTTGTCGTAACCACCATGCAGGTAGACCATCAGCTCACGGCCGGCATCGAGCGTCGTACCCGCAAGGTCGGTCAGCTTGTAGCGCAATGTGACGGCGCAGTTTTTTTCGATTTTCATGTGGTCAACGAATCCTGATGCTATTGGTCTGGGCGCCATTTTCGCGCACTCGGCATCCTTGCGCCGACGCTACGTAAAATCAGGGTTCGACTTGTTCTACTGCTATCGGCATCGCTGCCGTACTCCCTTCGCAACCGAGAGCTCAATGATATGACCCATGGCAACACCCCACAGACCCTGTCCATGACACAGGTCTTGCTGTGCGGTGCGACCATCCTGACACTCTCCATGGGGATCCGGCACGGTTTTGGGCTTTGGTTGCAGCCGGTGACACAGAGTCAGGGCTGGAGCCGCGAGACCTTCGCCTTCGCGATGGCGTTGCAAAATCTGGTTTGGGGTCTTGCCGGCATCTTTGCCGGCATGCTCGCAGACCGTTTTGGCGCTCTTCGTGTGATCGTGGGCGCTGCCATTTTGTATGCCCTGGGTCTGATCGGCATGACAGTCGCAAGCACGCCCTTGATGTTCTCTGGAGCAGCCGGCGTTCTGATTGGCATGGCTCAGGCGGGGACCACCTACGCCGTCATTTACGGTGTCATTGGTCGCAACGTGTCGGCGCAGCGCCGCTCTTGGGCGATGGGCGTGGCAGCAGCAGCCGGTTCTTTTTGTCAATTCCTGATGGTGCCGACCGAAGATTTCCTGATCAGCAAGCTTGGCTGGCAAGATGCATTGGTCTGGCTGAGCATGGCGACGTTGATGATTATTCAGCTGGCATGGGGTTTACGCGAACCCGACTTCGACACCAGCACCATCAGCCGACGAGAGCAGTCGATTCTGCAGTCGCTGAAAGAGGCGGGTCAGTACCCCAGTTTCCAGCTTCTGATGGCGGGCTATTTCGTCTGCGGCTTTCAGGTTGTATTCATAGCGGTTCACATGCCAAGCTACTTGAAGGATCATGGACTGGCGCCCCAAGTTGCCAGCTTCGCGCTGGCACTTATTGGCCTCTTCAACGTCTTCGGAAGTTTCGCCGCCGGTGTACTGGGACAGCGTGTGCAGAAGAAGAATCTTCTGGCCTGCATCTACCTCGCCCGCTCGGTGGCAATCGGCCTCTTCCTTCTGGCACCGTTGACCCCCTTGAACGTCTATCTCTTTTCCAGCGTGATGGGCCTGTTGTGGCTCTCGACCGTGCCTCCGACCAATGCCGCCGTCGCGCAGATCTTCGGTCTGGCGCACCTCTCGATGCTGAGCGGCTTTGTCTTCTTCAGTCATCAGATCGGTTCTTTCATGGGCGTCTGGTTGGGTGGCTATTTGTACGACAAGTCAGGGAGCTACGACCTGGTCTGGTACATTGCCATGGCTCTGGGTGTTCTGGCGACCCTGGTGAACTTGCCGATCAAGGAAGCCGCCATCCTGCGCACACCCAGTACTCAAGTCGTGTGAGATCGTGAGATTCGGCCACAAAGTCCTGCTCTATGCGCTGGCCCTGTGTCTGCTGCTTGCAGTGTTGTCCCTGTATACCCGCCCTGATTTCATGCTGACACTGGCGAATCAGGTCTGGAGCTGTTTCTAAGGGTGTTCGCGATGTCTGATCGGTCAAATCTCGCCCAGATTGCAGCGCCACCTCCGCCCTCAGACTGGGTCAGACGATGGTCGCGCCTGCTGGCGCCGCATGGCTCGGTTCTGGACATCGCCTGCGGTCAGGGGCGCCACATGAAGTTGTTTGCCGAACTGGGTCACGCGGTCACCGGGTTAGACATCTCGCCCGTAGCGATCCAGGCGGCTGCGGCGTTCGGCAAGACGGTCATGGCCGACATTGAAAGCGCGCCCTGGCCCTTGATGGATGGAATTCAGGTACGTCAGTTTGATGCGGTAGTGGTCACCAACTACTTGTGGCGTCCCCTGTTCGCACGAATCGTCGATTGCCTTGCGCCGCATGCGGTGCTGATCTACGAGACTTTTGCCGAAGGGAACGAAAAACTTGGCAAACCGTCCCGGCCGGATTTCTTGTTGTCACGCGGTGAGTTGTTGACGGTTTTCGGAAATCTACAGTTGGTCGCTTTTGAGGAAGGCTTCCTGGATGCGCCACCCCGCTGTGTGCAGCGCATCGCTGCGGTAAGACCGGGTCCCCCGGACGGCAACGGGCGCCCTCGTGGTCATTACCCGCTCTAGTTAGAATGCTCCTTTGCACTTAACCAATTTTCGGACATGACACCCTCTTTTAGCCCCATTTCAGGCAGCATCGTGGCCCTGGTCACACCCATGCACGAAGATGGCAGCGTGGATTACGAGAGCCTGAGGAAGTTGATCGATTGGCATATTGCAGAGGGTACGGATTGCATTGGCGTGGTGGGCACCACGGGTGAATCACCAACCGTCAATGTGCAGGAACACTGCGAAATCATTCGGGTCGCAGTCGAGCAAGCCAAGGGGCGTGTGCCCGTGATGGCAGGCTGTGGCGCCAACTCCACCCGAGAGGCCGTCGAGTTGGCGAGGTTTGCTCAGGCTGTTGGCGCCAATTGCCAGCTTCAGGTCGTCCCCTATTACAACAAGCCGACACAGGAAGGTTTGTACCTCCACTTCAAGGCGATTGCCGAGGCAGTGCCCCTGCCGATGGTGCTTTATAACGTCCCTGGCCGGTCAGTGGCCGACATGGGGCATGAAACCGTGCTGCGCCTGGCGCAGGTCGAGAGTATCGTAGGCATCAAAGAGGCCACAGGGAATGTGGAGCGTGCACAGTGGCTCATCCGCGAAGCACCGAAGGGCTTTTCGATCTACTCTGGTGACGACGGCACCGCCGTTGCCCTGATGCTGTGCGGTGGCCAGGGCAATGTCAGCGTGACCGCCAATTTGGCACCAAGGCTAATGCATGAACTGTGTGTCGCCGCGATTGCGGGTGACCGGGCGAAAGCCATGGAAATTCAGTTCAAGCTGATGCCACTGCACAAGCACTTGTTTGTCGAGGCGAATCCGATCCCGCTCAAATGGGCGATGGCAAGAATGCAACTGTGCCGCGAGACCATGCGATTGCCCATGACCCCTTTATCATCTGCCAACCGAGCTGTGCTCGAGGGCGCTCTACGCGCGACTGGTTTGATCTGACCCATTCCATCTAATATTGCTTGCCATGCTAAGGGACACCGTTGTGAATCATTCTTTCAAATTAACCCTGCTGAGTCTGGCGCTGGCATTGGCCGGGTGCTCTGTGATGGACAGCGACAAGATCAATTACAAGAGCGCAAGCAAGGGACCCACGCTGGAGGTCCCGCCTGATTTAACGCAGCTTTCCCGCAATACACGCTATGCCGTTCCGGGCGGGGCAGTCACGGCGTCAAGCTTCCAGCAAGGTCAGGCCGCCCAGGCAGCACCGACCGCTGTCACTTCCTTGAATGACGTGCGCATTGAGCGGGCCGGCAGTCAGCGCTGGTTGGTGATCAACCGACCGGCTGACAAACTTTGGGACCCTGTGCGGGACTTCTGGCAGGAGAACGGCTTTGCGCTGGTGATGGAACAAGCCAATCTTGGCATCATGGAAACCGATTGGGCCGAAAACCGCGCCAAATTACCGCAGGATTTCATTCGCAGCGCTATCGGAAAGATATTCGACTCACTGTATTCAACCAGTGAACGCGACAAATTTCGTACGCGACTGGAACGCAACGCCGGCGGTGGCACGGAGGTCTACATCAGCCACCGCGGCATGATGGAGGTTTACAGCAGCAAGGAGAAGGATGGCACAGTTTGGCAACCACGCGCCGCCGACGCCGAACTGGAAACCGAGTTCCTGAGCCGGTTGATGGTCAAACTCGGCACAACACCTGAGCAAGCCAAGGCCGTTGTTGCAGGGGCCACGACCAAGAGCGGCGGCGCACGTACCGCCATGGTCAAGGGTCAATCTGTTGTTCAGCTCGACGACAGCTTTGATCGTGCCTGGCGGCGCGTTGGGTTGGCCCTGGATCGGGCCAACTTTACCGTTGAAGACCGGGACCGAAGCAAAGGCATTTACTTTGTGCGTTATGTCGAACCGTCCGCCAACAAATCTGAATCGAGTTTCCTGGGATCACTGTTCAGTTCATCAAAAGATAATGCAGCACCCATGAAATACCGCATCGCCCTGGTCAGCGAAGGAGATTTGACCACCGTGTCAGTACTAAACGACAGCGGCGCACCCGACACATCCGAAAATGCCCAGCGTATTGTCAAAGCTTTGGTTGACGATTTGAAATAACCTCTCGGTGGCCGTTTGTCGGGTCAGTCGATCGAAACTGAACGGGCAGCGGTTCCCGATTCTCTTCTTCCAGCAAGAAAGCCACCCGAAGGTGGCCTTTTTTAGTTCTACTGAAAACTCAGTCGATTACTTCTTGGCTGCGCCGCTGGCAGCAGCTTCAGGAGCCGGTGCCGACGCGGCAACAGCGCCAGAGGCGGCAGCAACAGCGCCAGAGGCAGCGGCTTCTGGTGCTGGCGCAGCAGCCGGGGCGGGCGCTGGCGCAGCGGCGGGTGCCGGTGCGGGTGCCGGGGCTTCTTCCTTCTTGCCACAAGCTGCCAAAGCGGCGGCAACAATGACAGCGGCCAAAACGAGTGATTTATTCATTTGGAAAACACCTAGTAAGTTAATAAAACAATTTCCGGAAATTGTCAGTGCAGCGAAGCTACAAGGACCAAGCAAAAATGACTCGAGATCTTTCTGCTCAATCGTTGATTATAAAGCAATAATCCGTGGACCTCGCACCTAGAAACAAGAGCCGCGCAATTAGGCGCTACGTGTCATGCGCTTCTTGACATCCCGCGGCACAAAGACCTTGCCATTGCCTGCCGACTTGACAGACATCGGTTTGCCAAATGCCGGACGGCGCGCAGCAAAATCGCCACGTGGCGCGGCACCATCATTGCGGGCGCTCGCGAAGCGATCATTAAAACCACCTTTTCGCTCGTAGCTGGACTGTTCCCGCCCGCCGTCACGATTGCCACCGAAACCGTCTACTCGCTGGGGTGCGCCAAAACTTCGCTCGTGCGGACGCTGACCAAAACCAGGCCCGCGGTTATCACGTGCTCCGAAATCTGAATTTGGACGTGAGTCCTGGAAACGTTGACGTGGCTCCAACCCAGGCAGAGTCTCAGCCTTGAAGTGATGGCGGGTGAATGACTCAATATCCATGATCTTGCGCCGGTCACGAAACTCGGCGAATGTCACCGCAAGGCCATCCCTCCCAGCGCGACCGGTACGCCCGATACGATGGGTGTAGTCCTCCGCCTTCATCGGGAGACCGAAATTGAAGACATGGCTGACGGTTGGCACGTCGATGCCGCGGGCCGCCACGTCGGTTGCCACCAGAATTTGCACCTGTCCCTGGCGCAGCGCCATCAAACGGCGATTGCGCAGCCCCTGACTCAGGGCACCATGCAAGGCAACGGCTGAAAATCCGTCTTGCTGCAAATCGTTGGCCAACCCATCGCACTCGATCTGCGTACTGGCAAACACGATGGCCTGATTGATGCTGCTGTCGCGCAGCCAATGATCGAGCAATTTGCGCTTGTGTTGTGCGTTGTCAGCCCAGAACAGTTTTTGTTGAATGTTCTGGTGTCTTTCCTGGGGACTGTCAATTTGCAGGCGTTGCGGTTGGCGCATGACGCGCGCTGCAAGTTGCTGAATTCTTGGTGCAAAAGTTGCGCTGAACATCATGGTCTGCTTGCGAGACATGGTCAATTGGTTGATCTCAGCCAAGTCATCCGAGAAGCCCAGATCCAGCATGCGATCAGCTTCGTCGACGACCAGGAATTGAACCTGATCGAGTTTGATTTGCATTGATCGCTGTAGATCCAACAAGCGACCTGGCGTCGCCACAACCAGATTGGCATTTTGAAGCTTGGCAATCTGCAACTGATACGGCATCCCGCCGACGATATTGGCGATCCGCAAGCCTCGGCAATGCTGCACCAGGTCAATGGCATCGTGCGCCACTTGTTGCGCCAATTCACGGGTGGGGCAAACAATCAGTGCGCCGGGTGCCGGTGCCGAAAAGTGGCGCGGGTTGGTCGGGTCCTTGCGCTTGGCCCGCCTTGGTGGCGGCTCACCACGCGCAGCGGCATCGGCTACGGCCTGTTCAAAATCGGTGCGCTCCTTGGTCGCCATCAGCGCTTGCTGTGTTAGCAGTGTGTGCAAGACAGGCAACAGAAACGCCGCCGTCTTGCCGCTGCCGGTTTGGCTGGAGACCATCAAATCGACAATGCCGCCGGTCCTTTCGGAGGTACCAAGTCCCTGTAGGGCCAGAGGAATGGTCTTGCATTGCACTGTAGTCGGCTGGGTGAAACCCAATTCTTTGACCGCAGAAATCAGTTCAGGTGCGAGGCCAAAGGCCAAGAAACCGTTCGGAATCTCGGTGATTTCTGCCTCCGTCTGAATCTGTCCCACGGGTAGGGCGGGCGTCGGATTGGAAAAACTATCGACAAGCGAAGCATCGCCTGCCGCTTCAATAGCGTCAGTCATAGATTTACTCACACGCGAGCGCCGCAGTTGCGCGGTCGACTCCGTCAATGGTTAAAAAACATCAACCATCAAACGAAACCTGCGCTGACTCAAAAAGAGTTCAACTGACGCCGGGGGTCATTTTCTGCAACTTGCATTCGCAATGTTGCTTTGGACCCAGTGAATGAAGGGAGATGCACAAGGATTGCACCGATGTTCCCAGTGCAACCATTGATTGTCGCACAAGTTCCTGTTTGGCGCTTAATCCAGTTTCAGAAAGTGCCGTCGGTAATGCTCCAGCTCATCAATCGATTCATGAACATCGGCGAGCGCGGTGTGCCGTTGTTGCTTCTTGAAGGCCGCATAAATTTCCGGGCGCCAGCGCTTTGACAACTCTTTGAGGGTGCTGACGTCGAGATTGCGGTAGTGAAAGAAACGTTCAAGATTCGGCATGTACTTCACCAGGAAGCGCCGGTCCTGTCCAATGCTGTTGCCACACATGGGCGAGCTGTTCTTGGGTAGATACTGGCTCAGAAAGGCAATCAATTGCTCCTCGGCCTGCGCTTCGGTCAAGCTGGACGAACGCACCTTGTCAATCAGTCCACTCTTGCCATGTGTTCCGCGGTTCCAAGCGTCCATTGCGTTGAGCTTTTGGTCACTCTGATGAATGCACAGAACCGGACCTTCAACGCGGGTTTCAAGCTTTGGCCCGGTAACGATAACTGCAATTTCCAGAATTCGATCAAGCTCCGGGTCAAGGCCGGTCATCTCACAATCCAGCCAGATCAAATTTTGATCACATTTTGCAAGCACTGGGTAATCTGTCGTTTCGTTTGGCGTCATCATGGATGAAATTGTCGCCGATGACATAAACTTGCACGCCATGTCTGATTCATTGCCTTATTTCTCGCCATCCGGGCTGCTGACCCTCAGCTTCGTGATGGCACTGGTGATCGGCTCGATTGTGAAGATCTGGTTGACGAGCCGACAAATTCGTCATGTCGTACGACACCGCGATGCAGTACCACCGGTGTTTTCTCAGGCCATCACACGAGTCACCCACCAAAGAGCGGCAGATTACACCGTGGCCAAAGCGAAAACAGGCTTGATCGAGCTGATAGCGGGTGTCGCGCTCTTGCTGGCGTGGACACTGCTTGGCGGGCTTTCGGCGCTCAACGCAAACTTGTTGAATTGGCTGGGCGGGGGCATGGCGCAACAGCTTGCACTGATCGGGAGTCTTGTCTTGATCAGTGGCATAGTGGATTTGCCAATGACGCTGTACCAAACCTTCGTCATCGAAGATCGCTTTGGATTCAACAAGATGACCCTCAAACTCTGGATGATTGACTTAATCAAATCTTCCTTGCTGAGCGTGATTATCGGCTTGCCCATTGTCGCGCTCATCTTGCAGCTGATGCATGCGGCCGGTAACTTTTGGTGGCTCTGGGCCTGGGGTGCCTGGACGGTTTTGAATGTGCTTTTATTGTTGATCTACCCAACTTTCATCGCGCCCTTGTTCAATAAGTTTGCTCGGCTGGACGATGCGGCATTGGCAGCCGAGGTGGCGGCACTCATGCAACGGTGTGGTTTTGCGGCCAGCGGTCTCTTCGTGATGGACGGAAGCAAGCGCAGTGCGCATGCCAATGCCTATTTCACTGGCTTCGGGGCCAACAAGCGTGTCGTGTTTTTTGACACCCTTCTGGCAAGGCTTTCCGTAGCAGAAGTCAAGGCCGTACTCGCCCACGAATTGGGACACTACAAGCACGGTCACGTCAACAAGCGCATTGTGCTGATGCTTACGATGAGCTTCTTCGGCTTCGCTCTGTTGGGTTGGCTGCATACCGCGCCCTGGTTCTACCACGGACTCGGCGTGGAGCCCAACTTGAACGCACCACATGATGCACTGGCACTGCTTCTCTTTACACTGACGGTACCCGTTTTCAGCTTCTTCATGGCCCCTGCATTCGCCTGGTTTTCACGCAAGCATGAGTTTGAGGCGGACGCCTACGCGGTCGCACAAACCAGTGGTGCCGATCTGTCCACAGCCTTGCTCAAGTTGCATGAGGACAATGCTGCCACGCTCACTCCGGACCCGGTCTATGCGAAGTTTTATTACTCTCATCCGCCGGCACCCGAGCGACTGGCGCGGATGGCGACCTAAGTTGATGCGCGCCGTCCGCCGAGCAAGCATCCATGCTACCCAGTGTGAACCGCTTCGCAGCGGCTTGATCGTGGCCAACTATGGCCGCCATTTTTTGGTGGAAACCGACGACGGCAGGAGGCTCATCTGCCACTCCCGTGGCAAGAGGAGCGAGGGTCTGGTGGGTGACCGGGTGCTTTGGCAGGCATCGCATGACGAGGGTCGGGTCGAAAAGGTCGAGGAGCGCAAGAATGTGTTCTACCGACAAGATCAGATTCGCACGAAATCCTTTGCTGCCAACCTTGACCAGGTCCTGATCCTGATCGCAGCAGAACCAGAATTCTCTGCCAATCAACTGTCGCGCGCCTTGATTGCAGCAGAGGCTGAGCACATTACCCCCATCGTCGTTCTCAACAAGAGTGACCTGGTGGAGCCTTTCGCACGCGCATGGGAGTGGCTTGAACCGTACCGACGCATGCACTATGGTGTATTGCCCTTGTCGCTGCGGCAATCAGGCGATGTTTGTCGATCAACACTCACAAGGCGCCTGAAAGGCAAGACAACACTGGTTCTGGGACCCTCAGGCGCCGGCAAGAGCACCTTGATCAATCTGCTGGCACCCGGCGCACTGGCACAGACCAATGAGTTGTCACGCGCCCTGAATTCGGGCAAGCACACGACGACCAGCACCACCCTGTATTGGTTGGATGACGACAAGACCAGTGCTGTGATTGACTCACCCGGTTTCCAAGAGTTTGGGCTGAACCATATCGAAGCCTCTGAATTGGCGGCGTGTATGCCTGATATCAAATCGCATGCCGCTGACTGCAAGTTCTACAACTGTACGCACCTGCATGAACCCGGATGCGGCGTCGTTGCGGCGATCGAATCTGAGCTCAAACCTGGCGGTATCAACAAGCGTCGATATCAGATCTACCGTGAGCTATATGCCGAGCTCAGCCAGCCGCCCAAATATTGAACGAATCAGCCCAATAACCGAGCCAGTGTCAGCAGCGCGAGCAGCACCATCCACATCACGACCGTGCGCCAAACCAGCCCTACGACGACTGCCAAATGGGCAAGTTCAGGTGGCTGACCCGGGAACAATTCGCTTTGTCCTTCGACGCCCTGCAAGCGAATATTGACGGCCCCCGAAGTTGCCGCCAGGACGATTCCATCGTTATCACCCGGAACACGTTGCTCATAGTTGCGCCAACAATCAATGGCTTCCTCGAACGAACCGACCACCGCAAAACCAAGCGCAGTGATGCGACTTGGCACCCAGTCAATCACAGCCCAGGCATAGCTGCCCATCTTGGTCAAGGCTTCACTGACAGGCAGGAGCCGCGTCTGACTGGCGTGCTGCCAATAACGGGCAACAAACTCAGCGAGTCGGTAGAGGACGGCACCCGCTGGACCAAAGCCGAGCGCCGCCAGCAACGAAAACCAAGCAAGTACGCCAAAAACATGCCGATGCGCTGACAACACGGAATGCTCAATCACATGGCGAACAATCTCTGTCTGGGGCAAATCACCCTCGTCCACCTGCCGCCAGTTGGCCAACAACTCGCGGGCAAGCGCCTCATTACCATCGGCGAGTGCATCTCTTATCTCGGTGAAGTGAAAGCTGAACTGCCGGAATCCCAGGGTGACGTAAAGAACCGCCACACTCCACACGACGGTCGCCGGCCAGCCGACAAAGATATCGAGCAACCAATGGACGGTCGTCGCACCCACAGCGGGGAGAATCACAGAGATCGACCATGCCAAGCCACCGTGCACTGCTTTGCCAGCGTCGAAGTTTCGAGCATTCCAGCGAACCCAGGCGCGTAAGGCGGCGTGCACCGGGTTGCCGCGACTCAAGGGACGCACCTGCTCCAGCAGGAGGGCAACTAGCACTGAGATAAAGCTCATGCAATCATCATATCCGGATCGTGCTTCAGACCGACAACAGACGGTAAAAGTTACGCAGCATGCCGGCGGTAGCACCCCAAATAAATCGCTCCGACACGGTGTCCTGGTATGGCATGGAAAACCACTCACGCCTAACCCCCTGCCACTCGAACGCATGGCGTCGATGATGTGCAGGATTCATCAAGAACTCTAGTGGAACTTCAAATACGTCCGCCACCTCACCGCGGTTCGGACTTAAAGAATAATGCGCTTCAACCAGACCCACCACAGGCGTGATGATGAACGCGGACCCGGTCACATAGTAAGGCAGAACCCCCAAAACCTGCACCAGGTCAGGGTCTAGTCCGAGTTCCTCTTGCGCTTCCCTCAAGGCAGTGGCGGTTGCATCTGCATCGTCTTCATCGACCTTGCCGCCCGGAAAAGCAATCTGCCCCGAGTGAGTTGAAAGATGCAGGGCCCGTTGCGTCAGCAAGACCGTGGGTATAGCGCGCATGACAATCGGCACCAGCACCGACGCATGCAGCGGGGCGCGCTCGACAAAACTCTTTTCAGCAGTGACTTCAGGCTCCCACTCTGGAAGACTCGCAAAGCGCCTGCGCAAGGCTGGCGGCCGCAAGCACTCCAACGCCACCGGGGGCAGATGTGAGTCGATGCTCAGCACCGGTACTTGGCGTGGGTCAAAATGCGGCAAACTTGACAAGGAGGTTATGGTGAGCCCTATAGACATGAGAAAAAAAATGCCGCCACTAGCGATGCTAAGGCGGCAATACTCCGAGGAGATTGGACTATGCGGCAGTTACCTTGGTCGTCTTCTTGGCTGACAGCTTCTCTTTAATTCGCGCTGACTTGCCGCTGCGATCACGAAGATAATATAGCTTCGCACGGCGGACGTCGCCGCGGCGCTTGATTTCAATACTCGCAATCAGTGGGCTATAGGTTTGAAAGGTGCGTTCAACACCTTCGCCGCTCGAAATCTTGCGAACGATAAACCCGCTGTTGAGTCCGCGATTGCGTTTGGCGATAACAACACCTTCGTAGGCCTGCAACCGTTTGCGCGTCCCTTCGACGACGTTCACATTGACAACCACGGTATCACCGGGGGCAAAGTCGGGAATCACCTTGCAGAGTCGAGCGATTTCTTCCTGCTCAAGGGTTTGAATCAAATTCATGAGGTCCTCACATGATCTTGGTGGCGCCTGTGTCAGGATTGACACGATGGCCTCGTCAACAATGTGATTCGGCGGCCCAGCAGCGGATCGGTAAACCGGAGATTGTAACCTGTCAAGAAGCGCCAGCAAGGGCAAGCTGCTGCAGCCCGGCAAGGAACCCCTGATCGACATCGGTCAAGCGCCCTGCCTGGCGTGCCTGCTCTATCAGATCAGGGCGCCAGCGTGCTGTGACAGCCAGCCGCTGCTGGCGTCGCCAGCGATCAATGCGCTCATGGTGTCCCGAAAGCAGCACCTCGGGCACTGGTTGCGTCAACCAGACTTCCGGGCGTGTGTAGTGCGGGCAATCAAGCAAACCATCGAGTGCCACATTGAAACTGTCCTGCTGATGACTGTCGGCCGAATTCAATACGCCTGGCTGCAAGCGAGCCACCGCATCGAGTAACGCAATCGCGGCAATTTCGCCGCCCGACAGCACAAAGTCACCCAGACTGATTTGCTCGGTCACGTGCGTATCGATGAATCGTTGATCGACCCCTTCGTACCGACCGCATACCAACACCGCCCCTTGGCTCTGCGCCCAGCGGGTTACCATCGCATGATTGAGCGGCTCGCCCGCGGGAGAAAAAAGAACGACCGGCACTGCCTCAGATCGCTGCGACTGAATCGCTCTCAGACATTGCGACAGCGGTTCAGCGAGCATGATCATGCCAGGGCCACCGCCAAATGGTCGGTCGTCGACACGCTTGTAAGTGCCGGTCGCAAAATCGCGCGGATTACTCAATCTGACATCGATCTGTCCGGACTCAAAGGCACGCCGCGTAATCCCGCTGGTCAGGAACGGGGGAAACACTTGCGGGAACAGTGTGACGATGTCGAAGCGCATCAGCCAGAACTCAGAAATCCGACTGCCAGTCGACAAGAATACGACCTGCGGCAAGATCCACCTGGTCGATGTACGCAGCCACAAACGGTATCATCCGCTCGGCCTTCTTGCCTTCCTGTTCGAACTCCAGCACGAGCACGGTTTGGGCTCCGGTTGAGTGCAAGTCCCTGACCATACCGAGAGCGTCGCCCTCACGATTAACGACACTCAGGCCAATCAGGTCGACCCAGTAGTACTCATCGCTTTGGGGCGTTGGAAAACTTGACCGCGAGACAAATATCCTTGCCCCACGCAAGGCCTCGGCGGCACTGCGATTATCAATCTCGCGTGCCGAAGCAACCAGCGTCCCAGAGTGCGTCTTGGCCTCCACAATGGATAGTTTCACGACATCTGCGAAGGCCTTCACACCCCGCTCTGAAGGCATCAAGAACCATCGTTTGGAAGAAAGAAGCACCTCCGGATCGGCGCTGTAAGGCTGGACTTTGAGCCAGCCTTTGATGCCCCAAGCATCATTGATACGCCCGACTTCGATGGCATCCGACGGCAAGTCGGCCGCTTCGAGGCCAGACGGCATCACAATAGCATCACGCCGCTTTTTTAGCAGCCTGGAGGATCAAGCGATCCACCGTCGGTGACGCCTGGGCGCCAACGCCTTTCCAGTAAGTCAAGCGGTCCTGGGCAATGCGGATGCTCTCTTCACTGGCCGTGGCGATCGGGTTATAAAATCCGATACGCTCGATGAAGCGACCGTCCCGACGGGTACGCTTGTCGGCCACAACAATATTGAAAAACGGGCGTGCTTTGGCACCGCCACGGGCGAGTCGAATGACGACCATGGTATATCCTTTGGGTAGTGGAATGCTATTTCCACCAATAATCGAGATCTTAATCCAGCGCTTGAGACACGCGACATGACCACCTGGCCAGCGACACACTGAATAGCCTCACATTATAACGTTTCCTGCTTTTATGCCTATCATCCGCCCAAGCCTAAGCCAAGATCTTGCGGGCATTTGTGCTATTTATGCCCATCATGTAGCGACGGGAACCGGT
>CAYHDD010000012.1:0-2780 GCA_964355195.1 uncultured Rhodoferax sp.
CCTTTGGGCGACTTCCAGCTTGACCAAAGACCCGCAATGCCCAGCGGCTCGTCCTCAGCGCCAGAGATGCGCGTCGCTACCGCCTTGCCGCTGCGCCAGTCCGGCTCAAAGACTGCGTCGGCAGGAATAATGCAATGCTGTCCCTTGCGCCAGGCGTCCCGGAAACTTGGTTTCTCGGCCACCGTCTCGCTCCTGGCGTTGAAGGTATGGCGCGCAATTTTGGTGTCCTGCGACCAGTGCGGGACAAGCCCAAACATGCCTGTCAATGCCTCTCGCTGCGGCACCGCCTCGTCACCAACATCGACATGAGGATGACGCCGAATGAACGCTCCCAGATAGCCTGGCCACACGTCGAGCTTGTAGGGATCGCCAGGCGGCTCCACGCCGAAGTAACGGCGATACTTGTCCTGTTCCTTCAGGGCTTGGTAGTGACTGCACATAGCCAAATGTTACTGTGAGAAAGCGGCGAAGGTGTGCGACTGGTCCGCATTGCTGTAACCCGAACTGGCGGCTGTGTTGGCAAAAGATGTACGACCGTGGCGCAGGTTCGGGCACAATAAGTGCACCTTTAACTCCATCGCCCACCTGGTCCAACGAAGCCGGGGAGCGATTGATTTGATTGGTGTTTTTTTGGGGCATTCCCTCCGTGAAGCGCCACCAGATAACCCGCATGGGACACTGTCTGGGCATTATGTGGGATCAAGCCAGAATGCATTGGTCTTTGCTCGTTTCGCAGGGTCAATGATGGATTGAAAGGAAAGGAAGGGGAAGGGAAGAGATGACACTGACTGCAGTAGAGCGACAAACCAAGGTCTTACAGCTCTACGATGGGATGTTTGGTGCGGCGCCGGGGGCAATCTTCCTGCAAACCTGGCAAGACTATTTGGCCGGCAATCATTCTGTGGCCGAACTGGCTCAAATCCTGGCCAGTACCGCTGCCTTTTACGGGAAGAATTATTCATCCAGCCTCAGCGCGAGCCAATTCGCCAGTACCTTTGTCAACGATGTCGTAGGAAGCCGTGCAAGCATCGCAGAGAAGGCATTGGTCAGCAGCTTTGCTGTCACAAAGATGGGGGCAGGCGCCAGTCAGGCCGCCATCATTTCAGAACTCACACAGCTGCTCGGAACGGTACCCCCCGACGACGCCGTCTGGGGCGCTACAGCCAGCTACTACAAGACCAGCGCTGCTACTCGGGTCATCGACAACCTGGTGGGTGACTCGGCGTCTGTCGCCGCCAAAGGCGAAATCGTCACCGCCGTCGTCAGCCTCGTGGACTCGGGTCGAACCTTGGGCTGGGTGGTCGAACTACTCATAACAACCCTCGATGGCGTTGCCCACGCTGACGCCACTTGGGGCAAGGCAGCCAGTCTCTTTGACAACCGGATTGAGGTCGCCAGATATTACTCAGTTGACAAAGCCGGCGCCGCTACCGATCTGGGCACCCTGCAACAGGTGCTCGTCGGCGTCACTGAAGCAGTCAGCAGCGTTTCCACGGCCAAAACCGTGCTTGACACGCCACGGAGCGCAGTGGCAATGAGCGATGGCTACCTGGCAGGGGCCACCGTGTTCATTGATATGAATGGCGATGGCTTACTCAGCCAGGGTGAGGTCAGCGTCATGAGCGACGCGCAGGGCAGTTTCACGCTGCCCGGCGGAGCCTTCGGTCCGATTGTTGTGACTGGCGGCACCGACATTGCCACCAGGCAGCCGTTCACCGGCAGCATGACTGCTCCGGCAGGTTCGAGCGTCGCCACGCCGCTCACCACCTTGATGCAATCCATGGTGGAGTCCGGTGCCACGGCGAGGCAAGCGCAAGCCAATCTACTCAGTGCCTTGGGCTTGCCAGCCGACATCAAGCTCCAAGCACTGGACCCTATTGCCCAGGTCCTTGGCACGGGCAGCACAAGCGACAAGGCAGCGGCGACCCAGCTACAGGCCGCAACGGCCGAGGTGACCAACATCCTGGTGTTAGGAGCTGCGGCCATTCAAGGCGCATCGAGCACGACCTCGGCCACCGACGCCATGGCCAAAATGGTTGCGGCGCTGGCCAACAATTTCGCTACGGCAAGCGCTGAGGTCGATCTGACGCAGGCAGCCACCCTCAAGAGCGTCGTGACCGACGCGGCCACCGCTTCCTCTGGTGTGGGCAGCGGGTTCACGACCTCGCTGGACAACATCGTTACTCTGATCGCGAGTGCCAACGCCAGTATCAACACCGCCATCACGGCCAATCCAACCGACTTCATTGCTGCTTTGTCGCAAATCGCCAAAGTGCAAGTGGTCGTCCAAAGTGCAATCGCCGCCTCGGTGGAAGTCGGCATCGCAACGGGCGATATCACCGAAACCGTGAGTCGTTTCACGGGCGCTGCTCTTGATAAGGCCGTGGCGGCAGCGGCACCGGGGAATTTGACACTGGAAACTCCCGCCAATGGCGGTACACCAACACGGGTTGAACCAACTGCACCGATCATCACCTCCGGCACCACCGCCAAGCCCATCAATGAGAACAGCGGTGCAGGCCAAGTTGTCTACACCGCAGCGTCCACCGACCCCGGCGACACCGCGACTGGCTCGACGGTCTACAGCTTGAAGGCCGGCTCTGATGCCGGCCTGAGCATCAACGCCAGTACCGGTGCGGTCACGCTGGCCGCAAATCCCGACTACGAGACAAAGCCGGGTTACAGCTTCACCGTAGTGGCCACCGGCGCCGCCAACAATGCTGCCGAGAAGGCTGTGACGCTGGCAGTCAACAACGTCAACGAAGCCCCCATCATCACCT
>CAYHDD010000012.1:2880-15642 GCA_964355195.1 uncultured Rhodoferax sp.
GGAGCCGTGCGTTTGGTCGGCGCTGCTGATTTTGAAACCAAAGCCAGCTATTCGATCAACGTCGTGGCCATGGACCGGGCTGGTCTGACTGTAGAGAAGGCTGTGACGCTGGCAGTCAACAACGTCAACGAAGCCCCCATCATCACCTCGGGCGGTGCAGGCGCGCTAGTCGAGAATGCCGCTGCCGGTGCCGTGGTCTACCGCGTTGCCAACAGCGACTCGGATGCCAACGACAGCGTCAGCTACTCCCTGTCTGGGGCAGACGCTGGCGCATTCACCATCGATTCGGCCGGAGCCGTGCGTTTGGTCGGCGCTGCTGATTTTGAAACCAAAGCCAGCTATTCGATCAACGTCGTGGCCATGGACCGGGCTGGTCTGACTGTAGAGAAGGCTGTGACGCTGGCAGTCAACAACGTCAACGAAGCCCCCATCATCACCTCGGGCGGTGCAGGCGCGCTAGTCGAGAATGCCGCTGCCGGTGCCGTGGTCTACCGCGTTGCCAACAGCGACTCGGATGCCAACGACAGCGTCAGCTACTCCCTGTCTGGAGCAGACGCTGTCGCATTTTCCATCGACTCGTTGGGTGTCGTGCGGCTCAATGCCGCTGCCGACTATGCAGTAAAGACGAGCTACTCGATCAACGTTGTGACCACAGACCGGGCCGCCCTGAGCTCCACCAAACCAGTGATAGTGGCGGTTATTCCAGTCGGCTATGTCAATTCGACCCCTGCCATCACCTCGGGCGATGCAGGCGCGGTCGCAGAGAACGCTCCGTTGAGCACGGTGCTCTACAGCGTTGCCATCAGCGACGCTGATGCCAATGACAGCGTCAGCTACTCCCTGTCTGGGCCAGACGCCGGCGCATTCACCATCGATTCGGCTGGAGCCGTGCGTTTGGTCGGCGCTGCTGATTTTGAAACCAAAGCCAGCTATTCGATCAACGTCGTGGCCATGGACCGGGCTGGTCTGACTGTAGAGAAGGCTGTGACGCTGGCAGTCAACAACGTCAACGAAGCCCCCATCATCACCTCGGGCGGTGCAGGCGCGCTAGTCGAGAATGCCGCTGCCGGTGCCGTGGTCTACCGCGTTGCCAACAGCGACTCGGATGCCAACGACAGCGTCAGCTACTCCCTGTCTGGGGCAGACGCTGGCGCATTCACCATCGATTCGGCCGGAGCCGTGCGTTTGGTCGGCGCTGCTGATTTTGAAACCAAAGCCAGCTATTCGATCAACGTCGTGGCCATGGACCGGGCTGGTCTGACTGTAGAGAAGGCTGTGACGCTGGCAGTCAACAACGTCAACGAAGCCCCCATCATCACCTCGGGCGGTGCAGGCGCGCTAGTCGAGAATGCCGCTGCCGGTGCCGTGGTCTACCGCGTTGCCAACAGCGACTCGGATGCCAACGACAGCGTCAGCTACTCCCTGTCTGGAGCAGACGCTGTCGCATTTTCCATCGACTCAGATGGTGCGGTACGTATGGTCGCTGCTGCTGATTTTGAAGCCAGGGTCAGCTATTCGATCAACGTGCTGGCCATGGACCGGGCTGGACTGATTGCTACCAAGGCTGTGACCGTGGCCGTCACCAACCTGGACGAAGTGGCCCCCAACATCACCTCTGGCACCAGCGCCAGGGCGATCAACGAGAACAGCGCTGCAGACCAAGTGGTCTACACCGCAACTTCCGCAGATGGGGACGACACAGCCAGTGGCTTTACCGTCTACAGCTTGAAGGCCGGCAGCGATGCCGGTCTGAGCATCAACGCCAGTACCGGTGCGGTCACACTGGCGGTCAATCCCAACTACGAGACAAAGCCGAGTTACAGCTTCACCGTGATGGCCACCGATGCCGCCCGCAACACCGCCGAGAAAGCGCTGACGCTGTCGATCAACAACCTCAACGAAGCCCCCGTCATCACCTCGGGCGGTGCAGGCACCGTGGCCGAGAACGCTACAGTGAGCACGGTGGTCTACACAGTCACGGCCAGCGACCAGGATACCGGTAACAACTTGATCTACAGTCTCTCGGGCGCCGATGCTGGCTTCTTTGACATCGTCAGCAGTACCGGCCTTGTGAGGCTCAAGGCGTCGGCGGACTTTGAAACCAGGACCAGCTACAGCATCACCGTTGTGGCAACCGACAACGGCGTTGGCAGCTTGAGTGGCAGCAAGGCGGTGACCGTATCGGTGATCGACATCCCTGAGCCGGTTACCACGATCACCACGACAACAAGGAGCGACGGCACACGGGTCACCACGACCGTCACGACCAATCCGGACGGCAGTAGTTTCACCGAGCTTGTCGAAGTGGACAGGAACGGCATGACGTTCACGAAGACCATTGAGCTCGCTGCCAATGGGACCCAAAGCATCGTTATCAAACAGACCATTGACGGTGCCAGCGTCACCGAAAACACGATTACCAAAGTTGATGGCAGCGGCGTGAACCTGCTAACGGTTGATCCCATACCGAGCAACCGGCAGGACACCGTCGGGACAGCCAATGCAGACCGGGCTGACATAGCACTGTATTACCTCAGCACGGTGGGGGATGTTGCTGCCACAACCGTTTCTTTGCCCACCGGTGTGGGTCTGGTCGCCACGGGGGTTCGGACGCCCATCACCCTCAAGGATGCAGTCGCCAGTTGGAACACCCTGTTGTTTCAGACTGCCACCATTTCCGAAGCTGAAAAAGCAATCATGCTTGCAGGCGGCCAGACCTTCCTGTCCGATCTGGCAAGCGTCGGCACGCAGGCACCGCTGATTGTCAACTCGATCAAGCTCTCACAGGTCAAAGACACCGGCGCCGATCCGAGTCATCCCATAACGATCAGCGGCACAGCCAGCCGAGCAAGCTTGCCCAGTGATAACCCGATCGAGGTCCTGGTAATCGATACGCGCGAGTTGCCATTGGGTCGCGTGCTGGAATTGCAAAACGTTGAATTCGCAGTGCTCATTGGCAACAACATCACACTGCGCGGCGGCGCCGGCGCCAACATCGTGTTTGCCAGCAACGGCAGCCAGAACATGGTGCTAGGGGCAGAAGATGACATCTTGCATGGCGGTGGTGGCAGCGATGTGCTTGGCTCCCAAGACGGCAACGACCAGCTCTTCGGCGATGACGGCAACGACACTCTTGTCGGTGGCCTGGGTAACGACCACATGGAAGGTGGCGCTGGAAACGACTTGCTGGTAGGCGGCCAAAGCGACGCCGGACAGCTGAGCCTTAGCCAACTCAAGGACCAGCTCTCAATGAGATGGACTCCTGGCGATACGACTCTGGCCGACAGCGTCGGTTGGAGTACTACCGGAAGCTACGATGGTGGGATACCGATTGACCCTCGACTGTCCTTTCTGTACCAGAGCGGTGTGATGCGCGAGACTGTCACCGAGTTGTACGAACTGCTGTTGTACAGGTTGCCCACCGTCGAAGAGATGAGCTTTTGGTGTAGCGCCGGTTACAGTGTGGCCGAACTGGAGGAGGGGGCAGCCAGGATGCTATCCAAGTACGTGCTGGGCCTGCCAATTCAGTACCAGGTCCAGTTTGTCATGGGCCAGGTTTGGGGAGCTGACAAAGTCACCGACGCACAAGTTCAAAGCAACACCAACTTGCTCAATACGGGCGGCACTTGGGCGCAACTCATTGACACCCTGATCAAGCACGACAACTTCAAAGCTGTTTTGCTTGACGTCAACGGCTCCATGACGCTGACACAAAGCAGCAGCCTGCCCGAGATTGGCTGGTCGCCTGATATCGGTGCAGATACCTTGCTGGGTGGTGCCGGCAATGACACGTTGGTCGGCGGTCGCGGCAACGATGTGCTTGACGGCGGCGACGGCCTTGACACAGCACTGTGGTTTGGCACCGTCGCCAACTTTGAAGTCAAGATGGTTGGTAACGGCACCAGCAAGGATGTTGCACTGCTCGATACGTCAAGCGGCGAGGTCGACATCATCCGCAACATCGAGCAGTTGCAGATTGGTGGTGTGAATTTCGATGCGAGCAGGCTCGGGTCACTCCTCAGCGTGGAAGCCTATCTGGCCAGTCATACCGACCATCATCTCCAGGTGGTACTGTTGGGATTGTCCGTGTAGGCCTGATGACCTCGGGCAAGCACGCCCCGGGAAATCGCCGTGACGGCTCAATCTTTCAATTTCTGAAACGCGCTCGCCATGGCGCCAGGCATCGAAACGGGGTTCGGTAGGCGCATGAACTTGTCACGGCTCTGTTGCCCCGGCCCTCGTTGGTCACGCTGAGCCGCCTCCGGCCTGCCACTCATGGGACCGACGGCGTCATCCAGACGCATCGTCAGCGCAATGCGCTTGCGTCTTTCGTCTACTTCGAGCACTTTCACTTTCACGATCTGCCCGGCCCTGACCACGCTGTGCGGGTCTTTGACAAAGTTGTGCGAGAGCGCCGATATATGGACCAATCCATCCTGATGCACGCCGATGTCCACAAACGCACCAAAGGCCGCCACGTTGGTGACAACGCCTTCGAGGATCATGTCGGGCTTCAGATCGGAGATCGCTTCCACACCTTCCTTGAAGGCCGCTGCGATGAACTCGGGCCGCGGATCGCGACCTGGTTTTTCCAATTCCTTGAGGATGTCACTGATGGTCGGAATGCCGAATTTCTCGTCCATGTACTTGGCCGGGCTGAGCGACTTCAACAAGCCGCTGTTGCCGATCACGGCTCTGATGTCCTGCTGGATGTCGGCCAGGATGCGCTTCACCAGAGGATAGGACTCGGGATGCACCGCTGAGGCATCGAGCGGGTCATTGCCGCCCACGATGCGCAAAAAACCCGCCGCCTGCTCGAAGGTCTTCTCACCCAGACGCGGCACGTCGCGCAGTTCGGCGCGGCAACTGAACCTGCCCTTTGCATCTCGCTGGTTCACAATGGCCTGTGCCACGCTGTTGCTCAAACCCGAGACGCGCGACAGCAAAGGCACTAAGGCCGTATTCACATCAACGCCCACCGCGTTGACGCAGTCCTCCACCACCGCATCCAGCGAGCGTGCGAGCTGGAACTGACTGACATCGTGCTGGTACTGCCCGACGCCGATGGATTTGGGATCGATCTTCACCAGTTCGGCCAGCGGGTCTTGCAGCCGGCGCGCGATGGACACCGCCCCGCGCAGCGACACATCGAGTTCCGGCAATTCTTTCGACGCAAATTCAGATGCGGAATAGACCGACGCGCCCGCCTCGGAAACCACGATGCTGGTCATCTTCAATTCGGGATGCAGCTTGATGAGGTCGCGCGCCAGCTTGTCGGTTTCGCGCGACGCGGTGCCGTTACCAATGGCGATCACGGCGACGCGGTGTTTCTCTGCCAGCTTGGAGAGCGTGTGCAGCGATCCGTCCCAATCATTGCGCGGAGGGTGCGGATAGACGGTACTGGTGTCCAACACCTTGCCGGTCTCGTCGATCAGCGCCACTTTGACGCCCGTGCGGATGCCGGGATCCAGCCCCATGGTGACGCGTGGTCCGGCCGGCGCTGCCAGCAACAATGCTTTCAAATTGCGCGCAAACACATGGATCGCCTCGGTCTCGGCCTTGGCACGCAATGCGCTCATCAGTTCGGTCTCCAGATGCATGAAGCTTTTGACGCGCCACGTCCAGCGCACGCAGTCCATCAGCCAGCGGTCAGCTGGACGATTCAGGTCCTTGACACTGAAGCGCGCGGCGATCTGCATTTCGCACGGATTGTGCGGCGACGCCCAGGTCGGTTTCTCTTCTTCGCCGTCGAGGCGCAGTTGCACATCCAGCATCTCTTCGCGCCGACCACGGAACACCGCCAGGGCGCGGTGCGAAGGAAGGGTGTTGATGGACTCGCAATAGTCGAAATAGTCGGCATACTTCTGCGCCGCCTCGTGCTTGCCTTCGATGACTTTGGATTGCACCACACCGTGCTTCTGAACGTGGTCGCGCAGCGATTGAAGCAGGTTCGCATCTTCGGCAAAGCGCTCCATCAGAATCTGGCGCGCGCCATCCAGCGCTGCCTTGACGTCCGCCACACCAGGGTTGTTGTCGCCCGCCTCGTTGGCAAAAGGCTCCCGCAAGTACCTGGCCGCCTCCTCTTGCGGGTTCAAGAGCGGATTCGTCAGCAGCGCATCGGCCAGGGGCTGGAGACCGGCCTCCAGCGCAATCTGCGCCCTGGTTCGACGTTTGGGTTTGTACGGCAGATACAGATCTTCCAGCTGTGTCTTGTCAGCGGCGAGCGAGATCGAGCGCAGCAGCTCGGGCGTCATCTTTCCCTGCTCGCTGATGGACGCGATGATGGCGTTGCGACGCTCTTCGAGAGCGCGCAGGTAAGTCAGACGTTCTTCGAGCAAGCGCAGCTGGATATCGTCCAAGCCGCCGGTCGCCTCCTTGCGGTAGCGCGCGATAAATGGCACGCTCGCCCCCTCATCCAGCAGGCTGATGGCAGCGGCAATTTGACTGGGCTTTGCCGCGATTTCGACGGCCAGACGTTGTTCTATGGAAGGGAGCATGGGGTGATTTAAGTCATTCGAACACAAGCCGCGCCAGTACCGAGGACCGCACCGGCGCTCAGGACCGACGAATTCTTTGCACCAACGCAGTCGTTGAATATCCGTCCACAAACGGCAGTGCCAATGCGCGGCCTCCGTAGGCCTCAACGACGCGCGTTTCAGCCAACTGGCTCATATCATAGTCACCGCCCTTGACCAAAACGTCAGGCTTGATTTCAGCGATCAGTTGCAGCGGTGTGTCCTCCTCGAACCAGGTCACCATGCTGACGCTGGCCAGCGCCGCCATGACAAAGGCCCGGTCGGTTTCATTGTTCAGTGGTCGGTCGGGGCCTTTACCGAGTCGGCTCGCCGAGGCATCGGTGTTGAGCGCCACCAGCAAACTCGCGCCCAGCTCGCGCGCCTGCGCCAAGTACATGACGTGACCGCGGTGCAGTACGTCAAAAACACCATTCGTGAACACCAGCGGGCGTGGCAAGCGTGCAACCCGCTCGGCGAGGTCAGTGCGCAAACACATTTTGTCCACGAGGTCAGTCACCGCGCCCAAGTCTTTCATGATTTCGATGCTATCAGACCTCTGTTGCATGATTCAGCCGAATCGGCTATCCGCTTGTAACTCCGGCATGTAGCGTGGTTGCCACCATGCGCGCAGCGTGGCAAATACATTTCTACAGCCGGTACAGCGGTACTCGCCGGTGGGCAACAGTGCACCATTGTTGGCGCGTTCAATCACACGCTGGTAGCTAGTGGCACCGCATTTGCAGCACTTGTAGATGGTTTTGAATGTGGTCATGATCGCTGCACTGTAATAGCGCAAACGTTGCCGATGCCACGATAGCCCGGTAACTTCTTGTAAGCGATGTTTCTGATCGCCCGGGTCAATCAAGCGGGGCGGGTTTCAGCGAAGCTGGCGCGCAACATCAGCTTGTCGTGCAACCTGTGCAAGTTCGCATAGTCGGTGCGCCAATCGAGCTCCGGGAAGCGAAAGTCAAGGTAGCCCAGCGCACAGCCAACGGCGATGTCAGCCAGACTCAAATAGATCCCGGCGCAGTACACCTTATCGCCCAGGCCCTTGCTCATAGCTTTCAATGCTACGCGGACCTTGCCAAGTTGACGCTCAATCCAGGCTTGGCTGCGCTCGCCCTCTGAACGTCCAACCCAGGTCGCCTCGAGACGCGCCAACAAGGCGGCGTCCAGCAAGCCGTCGGCCAATGCCTCCCAAGTCTTGACCTCGGCCCGCTCTCGCCCGAGGGAAGGTATCAGTTTCCCAACCGGTGACAAGGTATCGAGATACTCGACAATGACGCGCGAATCAAACAATGCTTCACCCGCCTCCATGACCAGGCAGGGCACCTTCCCCAATGGGTTGATCTCGGTAATCGCGCTGTCTGGGGACCACACGTTCTCCTCGATGAAGGCATAGTCAAGCTTCTTCTCGACCATCACAACGCGCACTTTTCTTACATAAGGGCTGGTCTTCGATCCGATTAGTTTCATGGCGAGTTGGGTGTTGCAGGAGCTTTCATTCTATACATCCGCGAGCAGGCGTCTGCGCGAGGCAAACAGCTGTGGTACGCAACCTACAATTGAGGCATGAAATTCTCAGTCATCTCTGCCCTTTCCCCTCTCGACGGTCGCTACGCATCCAAGCTTGAAAAACTTCGCCCCATTATGAGCGAACAAGGCTATATGCAGCGCCGCGTGCAGGTCGAAGTAGCCTGGCTGATGGCCCTGAGCGACTGCGGATTTGCGGAGTTCAGGCCGCTGTCATCGGGGGCGCGTGCCTACCTCCTGAATTTGGTCAAGCACTTTTCCGAGGCTGACGGCATGGCGATCAAGGAGATCGAGAAGGTCACCAACCACGATGTGAAAGCGGTCGAGTACTGGATCAGGTCGAAATTTGAAGGTCGGCCTGAACTGGTGGCGGTCGCCGAATTTGTGCACTTTGCCTGTACCAGCGAGGACATCAACAACACCGCCCATGCGCTGCAACTGAAAGCCGGACGGGACTTGGTACTGCTGCCGGCACTCGACATCATCATCGACAAACTGCGAGATATGGCGCATGCCTTTGCCGAGGTACCCATGCTCAGTCGCACCCACGGCCAGACCGCCAGCCCAACGACGGTTGGCAAAGAAATCGCCAATGTGGTGATTCGGCTGCAGGGGGCACGCGAGCGCATCACGGCCATCAAGTTGCTTGCAAAAATGAACGGTGCCGTCGGCAATTACAACGCCCATGTAGCCGCTTGGCCTGATTTTGACTGGGAAGCCTTGAGCCGCCGGGTGATTGAAACGCCGGAACCCCTGGGTCTGGGTTTGACCTTTCAACCCTACAGCATCCAGATCGAACCCCATGATTACATGGCCGAGTTCTTTGACGCAGTCGCACGCACCAATACCATTTTGATTGATTTGGCGCGCGACGTCTGGGGCTATGTTTCGCTCGGCTATTTCAAGCAGAAGCGTCGTGACGGTGAGGTCGGATCATCGACCATGCCCCACAAAGTCAATCCGATTGACTTCGAGAACGCCGAAGGCAATCTTGGACTGGCCAACGCCTTGCTCAAGCACATGAGCGAGAAGCTGCCGATTAGCCGCTGGCAGCGTGATCTGACTGACAGCACGGTGTTGCGCAACATGGGCGTGGCGCTCGGTTACGCCGCGCTGGCCTATCAGTCTCTGGCAGCCGGCCTGGGCAAATTGGAACTCAATGCGCAAGCACTGGCGGCCGACCTGGATCGATCCTGGGAAGTGCTGGCCGAACCGATCCAGACCGTCATGCGGCGCTTCGGCTTACCCAATCCCTACGAGCAGCTCAAGGATTTCACACGCGGCGAACCCATGACACGCGCGCTGATGCAGGGCTTCATTGCCGAGCTGGAACTGCCGGATGAACAAAAGCAGCGATTGCTGTCGATGACACCAGCCAGCTACATTGGCAAAGCGGCCGAACTGGCCCGGCGTGTCAGCTGATGGCCCTCAAGTCCACAATCTTCAAGGCAGCGCTGCAAGTGGCCGACATTGACCACGCCTATTACGCAGACCACACGTTGACCTTGGCGCGTCACCCGAGCGAAACCGACGAGCGCATGATGCTGCGCCTGTGTGCCCTGGCACTGCAAGCTCACAAACTGCAAACCGTTTGTGGTGGCGATGGCAGCTTGAACTTCGGAGCAGGATTGTCCGACCCGGACGAACCCGATGTGTACCTGCGGGATTTCACCGGCTCGACACGTGTGTGGATCGAGGTCGGGCAACCCGAAGACAAGCCGTTGCTAAAGGCCTGCGGGAAGGCTGATGAAGTGATCCTGTATTGCTTCAGCCCAACAGCTGAGCTGTGGTGGCGCAACATGCAGGCCAAGCTCGCTCGACCCCAAAACTTGCGCGTCTATCGACTGCCAGCCGTCGCCTGCCAAGCCCTCATTTCCATGGCCCAGCGCAACATGCAGTTGCAAGCCACCATCCAGGAGGGCACCCTGATGCTGGGCGATGGTCGGCTCAACGTCGACCTTGAACCACTGCTATGGAAGTAGCCTCCCCGATGCTATGCTGGCGCCATGAAGATCATCGCTAAATGGTTGCTCAGCGCAGTCGCATTGCTGACCGTGGCCTATCTGTACAGCGGTGTCCAGGTAAACAGTTACGGCGTGGCGCTGATTGCTGCCCTTGTGATCGGACTGTTCAACATGGTTCTGAGGCCGGTGCTGGTGGTGTTGACCCTGCCGGTCACCATTGTTTCGCTGGGGCTTTTTCTGTTTGTCATCAACGCCCTGATGTTCTGGGCTGCCGCTGAGTTGCTCGATGGTTTTTCAGTGCGCGGCTTTGGTGCAGCCTTGCTGGGTTCCCTGGTGTATTCTGCCCTTGGCTTGCTGATTGACTCAGTGATTGAGCGCCTGTTCCTTCAGCGTTGATTCCAGCTGGCGCTTGCGTGTGTCGATGATCGACGCCTCAATATGATCCCGCACAGCCTTGCCCGCATCAGCGCGGACGCCCTCCTGCACCAGCTCCTGCGCCGCCCGTAACCGGTCCAGGGCCGCTGCGTAATCCAGGCGTGCGGCCTGCGCCTCTGCGTCAGCGCGAATGGCTCTCAACATCTGACCTTGCGCCGCGTACACACCAGAGAGTGACTGCCAGGCCAGCATGTCATGCGGGTGCGCAAGAACCCAGCTCTGCAAGTCTTGCGCTGCCTGTTGGGCTTCAACGGCGTGGCCAGTGCCCACGGCCATCTGCGCGTGCATCAGCAGTTCGGGTCGACGCCCGGTTACCACCGCACCGCCCAGCCTGCCGAGGTCGCTCCTGAGGCGCCGGAGCAGACCAGCTGCTCGTTCAGCGCCACCTGCACCCAACTCGACCTCAATCTCCAACAAGCGTGCCAGACGGGTGCCCTGTGGATCGGTGCGCACGATCTCGGACAGGCGTCCCAGCAGCCTGCGGGCCACTGGAAATTCCCGCAGTCGAACTGCTGCCAAGCTTGCGCCGTACCAGACTTCAGCCTGCCGCGCCGGTGTTGCCAGCGGGACGCTCTGGCCCTGATCTTCAGAAGCTATGGCCCGCAAGACATCGACCCCGGGGTTTGACAGGACCCGCGCACGCGCCATCATCATGGCGTGCTCGATTGAAGGCTCGATACTGCTGGCGCCCGTTGCAGTCAGGGGCTGACGCGTCTGCATATCGGCAATGCGTTCCGTCGTCAGGGGATGGCTGCGCAAATAGGGATAGGCACCGTTGTCGTTCAGACGAGATGCTTGCTGCAATTTTTCGAACATGGACAAGAACCCATGCGCCTCAAAGCCAGCCTGAGTCATGATGCCAAAACCAACACGATCTGCCTCGCGCTCCATGTCGCGTGAGAAGTTGAGCTGATTCTGGATGGCAGCGGCTTGCCCGCCGACGATCAATGCACTGGCCGCATCGGGGCTCTTTGTGGCCGCCAGCGCTCCCAGGATCATGGCACCGATCATCCACGGCGTTTGCTGGGTTTGTTTGGCCATCACGCGGGCAATGTGGCGTTGCGTCACATGACTGAGCTCATGCCCCAGCACGGAGGCCAGCTCATCGCGATTGCCGACCACCGCGAGCAAACCCAAGTGAATTCCGAAGTAACCACCAGGTAGAGCGAATGCATTCACCGTGCGATCGCGTATCAGCAGGACGCGCCAAGCGAATCGCTCATGCAATTCAGGCGTCAGGTCGCCGCGCAGTCGCGCCGCATCCAGCAGGGGCTGCCAAATGCTTTGCACGTAGTCGCTCAGAACCGGATCGTCAACGTAGTCCGGATCACGGTAGATTTCGCGGGCAATCCGGTCGCCCAGGCTGCGTTCGGCACTGCTTCGAATTTCACTACCGTCCCCCAGGGTGGGCAGTTGGATATTGTCCGCCCGGCTCAGCGAAGTGGTCGCGGCATCAAGCGCTTGGGCTTGTAGCGACGCTGGACCGGCAGCCGTCAGACACAGGCAGGCGACGATCAGTTTCGTTTTGCCTGTCGTGATCAAGGGTCTGAATGCCGTCATGAGTTTGGTAGCCGTGTAGTGCGTCGATGCGGATCGTCTTGAACGTATGATGCGGGACCCATGTGTACGCCATGTAAATTTGTCGCGCACGCCAACCATCAAATGTAGCGAAAATCCTTATGCCATCTCTCACTCATTTTGACGCGCAGGGTCAGGCCCACATGGTGGATGTGGCAGGCAAAGCCAGCACCCACCGCATCGCAGTCGCCGCTGGACGCATCAACATGCTGCCCGCGACGCTGACCATCATCCAGGCCGGTACCGCCAAGAAGGGTGATGTGCTGGGCATCGCCCGCATTGCGGGCATCATGGCTGCCAAGCGGACCAGTGAACTGATTCCTTTGTGCCACCCCTTGGCCTTGACGCGGGTCGCGCTTGACTTTCAAACCACGATGGAGCTCGCGGTCGGACCCGCAGGCGTTGTTTGCCACGCAACGGTCGAAACTGTGGGTGCTACAGGCGTTGAAATGGAGGCACTGACTGCCGTTCAGATCGCCCTGCTCACGATCTACGATATGTGCAAGGCGGTGGACCGCGGCATGACCATCACGGACGTGCGCCTGCTGGAAAAGCACGGTGGCAAATCGGGGAGCTACGTCAAAGAGGAGTGACTACTGACTTTGGCGGGACATCGCAGCAACTGAATTGAAGGTTTGTCCCATTCCTGCACGAATTCAACATCAAGACTCAAGAACCGTCGTCGTTGCGCAGGCACTGCCCTGCAGACACGCCATTGGAGCCCACCGCCGGCAAAT
>CAYHDD010000013.1:0-8294 GCA_964355195.1 uncultured Rhodoferax sp.
CGCTTGGCGAAAGACCTGAAGTCCAAGCGCGAACTGGTACGCGGAAAGCCCGAGACCTTCAACCGACCTGACTACAACTTCAAGTTACTCCCCGGCGCGACCCCGTCAGACTCGGAAGGGGGCGCCAGCGCTGAGCCGCGAGGTGATGAGCAAGTCGTGATCAGTGTTCGCAAGCGGGGCGCTCCGCTGGACCTAATCGTCGCTGAGGCCATGATTCTGGCCAACAGCAGTTGGGGCGCCTGGATGGCCGAAATGGGCGTGCCCGGCATCTACCGCAGCCAAGCCTCGCTGCTGCCGGGCGTCAAGGTTCGCATGGGGACCAGGGCTTTGCCGCACGCCGGCATCGGTGTCAAAAGCTACGCCTGGAGCACTTCACCCCTGCGTCGCTACACCGATCTCGTGAATCAGTGGCAAATCATTGCCTGCGTGCGCCACGGCAAGACGGCGGCGCTGGCCGCACCCTTTCGCGCCAAAGATGCCGAGCTCTTCGCCATCATTTCGAGCTTCGAGGCCGCTTATTCGGCCTACAGCAGTTACCAGGCCGCAATGGAGCGCTTCTGGACGCTCAAGTACGTGCAGCAGAACACGATCACCGAGATCAACGTGAGCGTTTTGAAGGACAACCTGGTGCGCGCTGACGATCTGCCGCTGGTGTTCCCGGTGGTTGGCAGTGTCGCTTTGCCACGTGGAACCCACCTGCGCGTCAAACTGGGCGCCATTGACGAGGTCACGTTGAGCGTGGTTGGCACGGTGCTGGAACGCCTGGAGGCGCCCAGTGTGGGTGAGGCCGCTGCTGACCGGCTCGGGGAAGACGATGAGGACAGCGTCCCGGGTTCGATCGCCATTGCGGTCGATGTCAGCGAGATCGACAGCGACGCGTCAACGCAGGTTCAAGTGAGTGACAATTCCGAGCCGTGAAGCTACTTTCGGTCACTGCATTTCAGTTTGCTCTTGGCGTTTCGATCGCGGCCCATGGCGTGCTGGTGTCGGTGCGCTTCATTGATCCGGAGCGTGTCAGTCGAGTGCTTCGAGACACGCCGCTGGAAGTTGTTCTGGTGAATGCGCGCACCAGCGAGCAGGTGTCGAAGGCACAGGCCATTGCACAGGCGGCAATGACCGGCGGCGGCGAGGCGCAGAGCGGGCGCGCCACCAGTCCGCTGCCGCCCGCACTGATGGCTGAGCTGGGTGATCAAACCGAGACTCAGGCTCAGGCGCAACTACAGCGTCTACAGGAACAGCAGAACCTGCTGCTGGCCGAAGTCAAGGCGCGCTTGGCGGCCATGCCGGAGCCCGATCCGAACCAGTCTGATCCGGTGGCGCCGGACCAGATACAGCGGGAGGAGACGCGCCGCCAGCTAAGCAAGTTGTTGGCCGAGATTGAGCGCCGTATCCGCGCCGAGAATGAACGACCGCGCAAGCGCTACATCAGCCCTTCCACCAAAGAGGCGGTCTACGCCATATATTACGATCACTTGCGACGCCGCATTGAAAACAAGGGGACCGAGAATTTCCCGGAGGCAGGTGGCAAGAAGCTGTACGGGGAACTCACATTGGCAGTCACGGTTAACTCTGACGGCCATGTTCACCAAATTGAAATTATTGAGAGCTCGGGTAACCGGTCGCTCGACGGGCGCGCCCAGGCGATTGTCAGAAGTGCCGCGCCCTTTGGACGCTTCAATGCGGCGATGCGACGTCAGGCCGAGCAAATATGGGTCGTCTCGCGATTTAAGTTCACACGCGATGAAACGCTCGAGACGCGGGCCAGTGCCAGTTAGCTGCCAAACCAGGTAGAGCAATGTCTATGGATCACTACTGCGTCATGGGAAATCCGGTCGAGCACAGCAGGTCGCCGTGGATTCATGCTCGTTTTGCCGCGCTCACCGGTCAGTCGGTGGACTACGGCAAGCTGTTGGTTCCCTTGCAGGGCCTAGCGGGGGCCGTGTGTGCTTTCAAGCGCGACGGAGGTCGTGGTTGCAACGTCACGGTTCCCTTCAAGTTTGAAGCGGTCGCCCTGGCGACCCAGCTCAGCCAGAGCGTCACTCTGGCGGGCGCCGCCAACGTGCTCAGCTTCTTGGGTGACGCCATCCTGGCTGACAACACTGACGGTGTCGGCTTGGTCAATGATATTCAGCGCAACGCTGGCTTCGATTTGCGCGGGCGCCATGTACTGTTGATCGGCGCAGGCGGTGCGGCCTCGGGTGTCTTGGGCCCTCTGTTACTGGCACGCCCGGCTAGCATCAGCCTGGTGAACCGCACGCGACACAAGGGGGAGTTGTTGGTGGCGCGTCATGCAGCGCTGGCTGGGCTTCAAGGGGTCGACCTGGTGGTGCGCGAGTTTGCGGACCTCAAGGGCGATTTTGATGCTGTGATCAATGCCAGTGCGAGCAGCCTTGCCGGGGCCAGCGTGCCGGTTTCGGCGCGCGTTCTCAAGGCTGGCACCCTGGCCTACGACATGATGTACGGTGCGTCGGCTCAGGCTTTTTTGAGCTGGGCAGAAGAAGGTGGTGCGCAAGCACGCGATGGTCTGGGCATGCTGGTCGAGCAGGCGGCTGAGGCCTTTCTGATCTGGCGTGCTGTGCGGCCGCCAGCCCAGCAGGTGCTTGCCGAGTTGAGATCCCTGATGGCCTAAAGACAATGCACTTGACTCGGCCTCTGCTGCGTTGGCTCGGCCTGCTGCTGGCGGCAACGCTGGGCCTCCAACTGTTCTTCGTGATGCGCATCGTGTTGATCGTGGTTTCCGATCCGCAGTCAAGCACTTTCCAACGCTCCGAGGCGTGGCGCCTGCAGCAGGAGAAGGGTCGCTTGCGCTGGCGCCAGCAGTGGGTGCCCTACGAGCAGATTGCCGACCCGTTGAAGCAGGCAGTCATTGCCAGTGAAGACGATGGTTTTGTCAACCATGACGGTGTGGACTGGGACGCCGTCGAAAAGGCTTGGCAAAAGAACGCCAGAGCCGAGACCGAAATTACCAGGGCGCAGGCCAATAAGAAGGGCAATGCGCTGCCCGCCAGGGGTAAGTCGGTGCGGTCACCGAAAGTTGTAGGTGCCTCTACCATCACGCAGCAACTGGCCAAAAACCTGTTCTTGTCAGGTGAGCGCACTCTGCTGCGAAAAGGCCAGGAATTTGTGCTGACGCTGCTGCTGGAGAGCTTGCTCAGCAAGCAACGCATCCTGGAGATCTATCTCAACAACGTGGAGTGGGGTGAGGGCGTGTTTGGGGCGCAGGCAGCTGCACTGCACTATTTTCGCAAATCCGCCTCCGAACTCAACGCGCTTGAAGCTGCCCGGCTGGCTGTGATGTTGCCGCGCCCGCGCTATTTTGAGAAACTCCCCAACTCTGCCTATCTGGCCGAACGCGCGGCTGTGATAGTAGCCCGCTTGCGCGCCGCCGAGTTGCCTTGAGTCGATGCTGTCGCGCCGCTTGCGCGCAGGCTTGTGCAGTCGATCTATGATGCGCCCCATGCGCGCCAAGTTGATGTCTTACTTTCTGCTGGGATTGATCCGAGTCCTGACGGGCTCGCAAGCGCGATGGTACGGCTGTCCGCCCAAGGCCGAGCAGCGCATCTACTTTGCGAACCACCAAAGTCACGCCGATCTGGTGATGATCTGGGCCGCGCTGCCGAACGAACTGCGTGCGACAACCCGCGCCATTGCTGCGCGCGACTATTGGACCAAGACGGCTTTCAAGAAGTGGTTGACGACGGCGGTCTTCAACGTCATCTACGTGTCGCGTGAGCGCAGTGCCGATGAGGACCCGCTGGAGCCGTTGGTGGACGCGCTCGAACACGGCGACTCCATTATCCTGTTCCCGGAGGGAACGCGTGGCAACAAGGACGAACCGCAGGCCTTCAAGGCCGGCTTGTACAACCTGGCGCGCCGATTTCCGGCGGTTGACTTGGTGCCGGCCTGGATCAACAACGTGCAGCGTGTCATGCCCAAGGGTGAGGTGGTGCCGGTGCCGGTGCTGTGTTCGGTCACTTTTGGCGCACCGATTCACTTGCAGCAAGACGAGGACCGGCGCGTCTTTCTGGAGCGGGCGCGCGATGCCGTGATCGCCTTGCGCGACGTCTGAGCAGCATGTACCAGTTCCTAAAAAGTCTCAGTGCCACGCAACAGGTGGGTGCTCTGTTCGTCATCGTGTTTGGCATCCTGCTGCTGACGAGCGTGGTCGTTGTGTTGCTCTCGATGCGCGAATTCGGCGAGGGTGAACGGGCGGAACACCAGCGCAGTGAACTACTCAACTTTGAAGGTGTGCTGAGAAATGCGTGGCTCATCATGTTGGTGTTCTGGGTCAGCTGGCTGGCGGGCGACTGGGTCGCGCTGATCTTGTTCGGTCTGCTTTCGTTCTTTGCCTTGCGCGAATTCATGACCCTGTCACCGACCCGGCGCGGCGACCACCGCAGCCTGGTTTTGGCCTTCTTTGTCGTCCTGCCGGTACAGTACGCTCTAGTGGGCAACGAACTGTTCAATCTGTTCACTGTGTTCATTCCGGTCTATGTGTTCCTGGCCATTCCGGTGGTCAGCGCCTTGGCGAACGACCCACAGCGATTTCTGGAGCGCAACGCCAAGCTGCAATGGGGCATCATGGTCTGCATTTACGGCATGAGTCATGTGCCGGCGCTGCTGCTGCTGGACTTTCCAGACTACGACAACAAGAACGCATTCTTGGTATTTTTCCTCGTTTTGGTGGTGCAAACCTGCATGATTGCGCAGCACCTGGCCTCGCGCAGAATCAGGCAACTACCGGTAGCGCCCGACATCAGCCAGAGCTTCAAATGGAAAGGTTGGTGGGTCGGTATTGCTGTTGGTAGCTTGCTGGGCGCGTTGTTGGCCGGCATCACACCTTTTGTGCCCGGCCAAGCCTTCGCGCTGTCCTTCATTGCTTGTGTTGCTGGATCGTTCGGCCACTTCGTGATGAAGGCGCTCAAACGTGACCGTGGCATCCCGATCTGGCGTGGTCAGGGCACCGCCGTTACAGGGGCGGGCGGCTTGTTGGACCGCGTTGACGCGCTGTGCTTCGCGGCGCCAGTGTTCTTTCACTCGGTTCGCTGGTATTTCGGACTCTAGCCCGTGAACCCTCGTCCAGTGGCATGAGAATTCTTGGCATCGATCCCGGTTTACGCACCACGGGCTTTGGCGTGATCGACGTTGATGGGATGCAACTGAGCTATGTCGCCAGCGGCACGATCAGCACCGTCCATCTGGCCAAGGCACAATTGCCAGCCCGACTGAAAGTTCTTTTTGACGGCGTTAGTGAAGTCGTCGGACGCTATCAACCAGATTGTGCCTCGGTAGAGATCGTTTTTGTCAACGTCAATCCACAGTCAACCCTGCTCCTGGGCCAGGCGCGGGGTGCTTGCGTGACGGCCCTGGTGCACGCAGACTTGCCGGTCGCCGAGTACACCGCATTGCAGCTAAAGCAGTCGGTGGTCGGCTATGGTCGCGCCGACAAAGCCCAGGTCCAGGAAATGGTGCGCCGCCTCCTGAACCTGCCTGGATTGCCGGGCACGGATGCGGCTGATGCGTTGGGACTGGCCATCACGCACGCGCATGCCGCCAAGGCCCTGGCCCGTTTGGCGCAGGCCGATGGTGGCATCGGCACCGGCAGCGGCAAATTCAAGGCGGGCAGGAGTCGCTGATTACACAGTTTTGTCCAGTAAGATGTGGACTGAACTTGTCGCTTAAGTAATCCAAAGGTCATCTATGAATCAGACACGCAGCATACATATCCGAAGCGTTGCCCTGGTGGGGCACGGAGCGGTTGGCAAGACCACCCTGGCTGAAAGCCTCCTGGCGGCCAGCGGTGCCATCACGAGCCGCGGTTCCGTTGAAAAGGGCAACACCGTTTGCGACTTCGATCCGATCGAAAAGGACTTGGGCCACTCCTTGCAGTCGGCTGTTGTTGGTTTTGATTGGATCGGCACGCAAGTGCATTTGATCGATACCCCTGGCTACCCGGATTTTTCGGGTCAATCAATGGGTGCTCTGGCCGCAGTTGATACCGCGCTGGTGGTGATCAATGCCCAAAACGGAATTGAACTCGCTACCGAGCGCATGTTTGCGCTGGCTGGCGAGCGCGGTCTGTGCCGAATGATTGTCATCAACAAAATTGACGCCGACAACGTCGACTTACCGACACTGGTCAACGATATTCGCGAGCGTTTCGGCAAACAGTGCCTGCTGCTGGATTTGCCGGCGCATAACGGCCAGGATGTGGTTGAACTGCTGGGCCATGAAGAGGGTGAGAGTGATTTCGCTTCGGTGGCGGCAGCGCATCGCAGCTTGATTGACCAGATCGTCGAGGAAGACGACAGTCTGATGGCCAGCTACCTTGAAACCGGGGCCGACCCGACGCTGGAGCAACTCCATGAGCCCTTTGAACGCGCTTTGCGCACCGGGCACTTGATTCCGATTCTGTTTGTGTCGGCCAGGACCGGCGCTGGTGTACCGCAATTGCTCGACGCCCTGGCACGTTTGGCCCCCAATCCCTCAGAGGGCAACCCACCACCGTTCTACCGCGGCGAGCCAGGTGATGAGCCGCAGGCTTTTCAGGCGCAGCCGGATGAAAGCCTGCATGTGCTGGCCCATGTCTTCAAGGTAGTGATCGACCCCTTTATCGGCAAATTGAGCGTGTTTCGCGTGCACCAGGGAACGATCCGGCGCGACGCTCAGCTGTACGTTGGTTCGGGCAAGCGCGCGTTCAGGGTTGCGCATCTGTACCGTTTGCAAGGCAAGGATCACATCGAGGTTGATTCACTGGTGCCGGGCGATATCGGCGCTGTGGCCAAAGTTGACGAGATCGAATTCGACTGCGTACTGCACGACTCGCACGACGAGGACAACATCCACCTCAAGCCTCTGGCCTTTCCGCAGCCAATGCACGGTTTGGCGGTGCAGACGCGGCGCAAGGGCGACGAGCAACGCCTGTTCGATATCCTGCACAAGTTTGAGATGGAAGACCCCTGCTTCAAGGTCGAGCGCCACCCAGGCACCAACGAGACCGTGATCCGCGGGCTGGGTGATATGCATCTGCGCGCCAAGCTGGCCCGCATGCAGCAGCAGTACAAACTGGAGCTCGATACGAGCACCCCGCAGATCGCCTACCGTGAAACCATTACCGGCAATGCCGAGGGGCATTGCCGCCACAAGAAGCAAAGCGGCGGGGCAGGTCAGTTTGGTGAGGTCATGCTGCGCGTCGAACCGCTGCCACGCGGTAGCGGCTTTGAGTTTGTGGACATCGTCAAAGGCGGTGCCATCCCCGGCGTCTTCATGGCGGCCGTTGAAAAAGGTGTGCGCCAGGCATTGGCGGAAGGCGTGGTGGCGGGTTACCCTGTACACGACCTGCGTGTCACCGTGCACGATGGCAAGACTCACGCTGTCGATGGCAAAGACATCGCGTTCACATCGGCCGGTCGCAAAGCCACTATCGACGCGGTGCGCCAGGCGCGTCCGATCGTGCTGGAGCCACTGGTCAACATTGAGGTGCTGGCGCCCGAGGCGACCATTGGCGACCTGACCGGTGACCTGGCCAGCAAGCGTGGCCATGTGACCGGCACCGAGCCGCGTCCGTCCGGGCACGTGGCTATCAGCGCCCTGATGCCGCTGGCGGAACTGGGCGACTACCAGGGGCGACTCAAGTCGCTCACGGCCGGCGAGGGCTCCTACGGTATCGAGTTCTCCCACTACGCGCCGGTGCCCGACAGCACGCAGCAACAACTCGCCAGCAAGTACAAGGCAGTCAACTTGGACGATGAAGCAGTTTCGCCGAGCCGATGAGCCGCGTTCTGCTTGCCTACTCAACGACCGACGGCCATACCGGTCGCATCTGCGAGCGTCTGCGTCAGGTTGTTGAACAGCGCGGGCACAGCGTCACGGTGGCGCAACTGGCCGAAGCTGACGCGCTGGATCTGGCTGTCTTTGACAGCATTGTCATCGGCGCCAGCATTCGCTATGGCAAGCACCAGCCGCAAGTGGCGCAGTTCATTGCGCGCCACCAGGCGGTGCTGGAGCGCAAAGCGAATGCCTTCTTCACGGTGAACATTGTGGCGCGCAAGCCCAACAAGAACCGGCCCGAGAACAACCCCTACCTGCTGAAGTTCTTGCGCCAGATCAGTTGGAAACCCAGGTTGCTGGGCGTCTTCGCTGGTAAGCTGGACTACCCGCGCTACCGTTTCGTCGACCGCATGATGATTCGCTTCATCATGTTGATCACGAACGGGCCTACCGACCCGAAGGCGGTGGTTGAATTCACCGATTGGAACGAAGTCGAGGCCTTTGGCCGTCGCGTCAGCGAAATG
>CAYHDD010000013.1:8394-15257 GCA_964355195.1 uncultured Rhodoferax sp.
CCGGTTTTGTCTTTCTTGTACTTTTCCTGGTCCAACAGGAAATCAGCCAGTGCGGGCGAGGCGTCGCCGTGACACTCGGCGCACTGCTTTTGAATCAGCGGCCTGATTTCGCCACGGTAGCTGACCTCCGCGCCGAAGGCGGAACCGGCAAGAGCCGCCAACACCAGGCCATAGCGTAATTTTGAATTCATGGAGGCTTTCAGGTTAAGGTTAGGGTTTGGCTTTGAACTGCAGACTGACACCAGCTTTGGCGCGCGCATCGGCGATCTCGGCCTCGACCTGCTTCGCATCGGGCGATCCGGGCGGCAGCACGGTGAGCACCGTTTCCCAATGCGTGATGGCTTGCTTGTAGTCGCCGCGGCGGTAGGCGGCGGTGCCGGCCAGCATCAGGGCCATCGGATGCTTGGGCGCCAAGGCCAGAGCCTTGTTGACGAGCGCCAGTGGGCGTCCTTCCAGGCTGCTGCTGCGCATCGCCAGCAGGTCGGCGTATTGGGTCAATAGGTCGGGGTCACCGTCAACCAGTTTGCTGGCCTTGGCAAAGGCCTGCTCGGCTTCCGGCAGACGCCCGTGCACCTTGTAGGCGCGTGCCAGCCGCACCCAGCCCGCCTGGTCGTCCGGGTTGGCTTTCAGGCGCGCCGCCAGGGCGTCGATCATCTGGTTTACCTTTTCCGGGGTCATGCCATCGGCGCCAGCCGTGTTAACCGGTGGAAGCTTGCCGGCGCCGGAGCTGGCCGCAGCGGCGGCGCTGCTTGTGCCCGCAGCTTTGGCCGCAGCAGGCAGGCCCGCCTTGGCACGTGCGTCGGCGATGTCGGCCTCCACTTGTTGCGCATCGGGTGAGCCCGGATCGAGCAACAGCAACAGCTTTTCCCATTGCGTCACTGCGAGCTTGAAGTCATTGCGGCGGTAGGCTGCAACACCCGACATCATCAGACCCATGGGATGCTGGGGGTTCAGGCTCAAGGCCTTGTTGACCAGATCGAGCGGCTTGCCCTCAATGTTGTTGTTGGCCCGCACGGCCAACAAATCGGCATAGTCGACCAACAAGTCGGGCTCGTTGTTGACCAGGTCTCCGGCCTTGACGAAAGCCTGCTCGGCCTCGGCAAAACGACCCATGACCTTGAAGGAGCGGGCCAGCATGGCCCAGCCTTTGGGATTGTCCGGATTTGCCTTAAGGCGTTCCGCCAGGGCCTCGACCATTTGGTTGACCTGGTCGTTGTTGGCCTTGTGTGCGGCCACCGGGTCCATTGCAGCGGGGTTGCCGAGCCACCAGTACATGCCAGCGGAGCCAAGTGGCAGAACCAGCGCGATCACGGCGGCGGTGCGGCGTGCGCTCCAAAAACTATGCTTGGCGCTCTCTGTTGTCGGCGCAGCGCCGTCGGTATCGTCAAGTAGTCGCAGTTGCAACTCGTCGCGGCTGGCTTCGCAGTCGGCGGCGCTGATGACGCCACGCGCCAGGTCGCGCTCCAAGGCATCAAGCTGATCGCGGTAAATCGAGGCGTTCAGCCGCTCGGCGGAAACGCCTGAGCCCGCGCGCGGCCATAACAGTGGGCGTACCAGCCAGCCCATGGCGAGCAGCGTCATTAGCGCAGCGATTGCGTAGAAGGCAGTCATGAGGGAAGTTCCGTGTCTTTGAGAAGGGTCTGCGCCTTTTTGCGCTGCTCGGCATCAAGCACTGGTGGTGCAGAAGTGTTCTGCCTGCCTCGCACCAGGCGAAGCAGAAAATACAGGGCACCCAGCAGCAGGATAAACGGACCAAACCACAGCACCCAGGTGATCGGCTTGACCGGCGGACGGTAGAGGACGAAGTCGCCGTAGCGGCTCACCAGGAACTCCTTGATCTGGGCGTCGCTCTTGCCTTCCTTGATCAAAGTGCGAACCTCGCGGCGCAGGTCCTGCGCCAGTTCGGCGCGCGAACCCGCCAGAGACTCGTTTTGACAAACCAGGCAACGCAACTCCTCCGAAATTGCAATCATGCGCTGCTCGACCACCGGGTCTTCCGCCAGAGGGGTTGCCTCCCCCGCGTAAGACGACAGCGCGCATTGCAGCAGCAAAGCAAGGGCTAGCCAAATTTTCATTTTTGTAGCTCCCGGATGAGCGGCAGAATCGTGCCGCGTAGCGCCTCTTCGGTGATCATGCCGTTCTGTTTGTAGCGAACTACGCCGGACTTGTCGATGACAAAGCTCTCGGGCGCGGCCGTGACCCCGAAGTCAATGCCAATGCGCGCGCTGTTGTCGCTCACCACGACGTCGTAGGGATTGCCGAAGCGGGCTAACCAATTCAGGCCGTCGGCGTCTTTGTCTCGCCAGTCCAGACCAATGATCGGAACGGTCTTGGTCTTGGCCAAATCATTCAGGAGAGGGTGCTCCTGGCGGCAGGTTGGGCACCAAGACGCCCAGACGTTGAGAATCCAGACCTTGCCCAGCATCTCCTTGGCCGAGAATGTCTGCCCGGGTGCGTCCAGGCGCGGCGCCGTAAATAGGGACGCCGGCTTGCCAATCAGGGCGGAGGGGATTTCGTGCGGGTCGCGCGTCAGGCCAATGGCCAGAAAGACCACCAGAATGCCGAACATTCCGAGCGGAATGAGTGCCTTCTTGTTCATGGCGCCCCCACACTTGTCGCTGCGCGTACTGCGCTGCCCCCCGCGGGGGCCTTCGCGGCTAGGGGCGGCCCGTCGGCGCTCAATGCCGGCACCCCCTTCAGCGGGCCGGCCGCCTTGGCTGCCAGGCTTTTTCGACGGTAGCGCCGGTCCAACGCTGCGATCGCGCCACCCAGGGCCATCAACAGGCAGCCGTACCAGATCCAGGTGACAAAGGGCTTGTGGTAAACCCGCATGGCCCAGGCAGGGTTGGGGCCGTCTTGCAGGCGTTCGCCCAGTGCAACATAAACATCGCGCACCAGATTGCTGTCAATGGCGGTTTCGGTCATCGGCATGCTGGACGAGAAATAGGCCCGTTTCTCTGGCTCCAGCGTGCGCAGTACCTTGCCATTCTTGATCAGTTCAACGACGCCCCGGTCGGCGGTGTAATTCGGTCCTTGCACTTCGCTGATCGATTTCAGCCGGAAGGTGTAGCCAGCCACTTCGACCGTGTCACCCATGGCCATACGCACGTCCTTCTCGGTCTCGTAGCCCTTGACCATGGTGATGCCCACGACGCACACCGCAATACCGATGTGCGCCAGGTGCATGCCCCAGAAAGATACCGGGATCGCCTTCCAGCTCACGCTGTCCTTGAGTTGACGGTAGATCTGCTGGATCGAACCCAGAATGATCCAGAACACCAGTGAGAGACTCAATGCCACGAGCGGCGACCAGGGTCCGGCCAGGAAAGGTACGCCACCGCCCAACAGAACCGAAGCGATGGCCAGTGGGCGCAATTTCTTGCTTAACTCGGCCAGACTGTCATTCTTCCAGCGAGCGTAGGAGCCGAGCACCATGAAGAACAGCACGGGGAGCATAATCGGGGCAAATACCGAATTGAAATAGGGCGGTCCGACAGACAATTTGCCCAAATTGAGTGCGTCCACAATCAGCGGATAAAGGGTGCCCAGCAGCACCGCAGCGGTGGCGGTGGTCAGCAGAACGTTGTTGATCAGCAGAAAGGTTTCGCGCGAGACCATGGCAAAGGCGCCACCCGCGCGCACCTTGCCCGAGCGCATGGCAAACAGCGTGAGCGAGCCGCCCACCACTACCGACAGGAACATCAGGATGAAGACGCCCCGCTTGGGGTCGGTGGCAAAAGCGTGCACCGAGGTCAGCACGCCCGAGCGCACCAGGAAGGTTCCCAGCAGGCTCAGTGAAAAGCCGATGATGGACAACATGATGGTCCAGCTTCTGAAGAGCCCGCGCTTCTCAGTCACGGCCAACGAATGCATCAGCGCTGTGCCCACCAGCCAGGGCAGGAAGGAGGCGTTTTCAACCGGGTCCCAAAACCACCAGCCGCCCCAACCCAGCTCGTAGTAAGCCCACCAGGATCCCATGGCGATACCAATCGTCAGGCAAATCCAGGCGGCCGTGGCCCAGGGACGCGTCCAGCGCGCCCAGGCAGCATCGAGCCGACCGTTCAGCAGCGCGGCAATGGAAAACGCAAAGGGCACCGCCATGCCGACATAACCCATGTAGAGCATGGGCGGGTGAAACACCAGGCCAGGGTCTTGCAGCAACGGGTTGAGGTCGCGCCCATCGGCCGGAATTTCACTCAGGCGCAGGAACGGGTTCGAGGTGATCAGCATGAAGAGCAGAAACCCCACCGCCACCAGCGCCATCACGGCCAGCACGCGTGACACCATCACATCGGGCAACTGGCGTGAGAACAGGGAGATCGCCATCATCCAGGTGCACAGCATCACGAACCACAGCAGCAAGGAGCCTTCATGGCCACCCCAGACGCCGGCGATACGGTAGATGTCGGGCAGCTTGGAGTTAGAGTGCTGCGCCACGTACGAGACCGAGAAGTCGTTCGTATAGAAGGCGTAGGTCAGGCAAACAAAGGAGAGCGCCGCAAAGAACCATAGCGCCTGCGCGCCTGGGCGTGCCAGCGCCATCCAGTCAGCGCGACCTTGCTGCCCGCCAACCACCCCGAGCAGGCCCAGGATCAGCGCCACGAAAAGGGCCAGTATCAGTGAAAAATGACCTAGTTCAGGAATCATGTTATATCCTCGGTTGGGGACAGAGATTGCGCGCTTCGCGCAGCTTCGGTCTGTCCCACAAGAAACTTAAACGGTTGGGGACAGAGCTAAAGATCTGTCCCACAAGAATATTACTTAAGCGTCTTCATGGTCTGCTGGGCCTTGTCGACGGCGTCCTTGGCTTCCGGCGGCATGTAGTTCTCATCATGCTTGGCCAGCACCTCCGAGGCGACAAACTTGCCATCGACGCCCAGCTTGCCCTGTGCCACCACGCCTTTGCCTTCCTTGAACAAATCAGGCAGGATGCCGGTGTAGGACACGCTCATTTCCTTGGCGGTGTCGGTCACGACGAAATTGACAGTCAGGTTGTCGCGGCTGACCGAGCCCAGCTTGACCAGACCACCGACCCGGAAGGTCCGGTTCTTGGGTGCTTCGCCAGCCGCCACCTGGGTCGGGCTGAAGAAAAACACCAGATTGCTTTCGAAGGCGTTGAGTACCAAATAGGCCGCAATGGCCAGGGCAGCCAGACCGCCGGCGATCAACGCGGCACGCTTGTGACGAGGTTTCATACGTCGCTTCTTTCTGATTCAAAGTGGTCGTGCAGGCTGCGCAGCACGTCCTTTCGATGCTGTCGCACCTGCCAAACCTCAAGCACCACGATGGCAGCGGTTAGCCCAAAGCTGGTCCACACATAAAGGGCGTAACCGCCCATCGCAAAGAACTCTGACACGCTATTCCATTGCATGTTTCACCCATTCAGTATGACGTTCACGTTCAAGAATGATGGTGCGCACCCTCAGCAGCGCCATGGCAATAGCGTACATCCAGAAGGCAGCCAACATGACCAGCATGCCGGTCAGCATGGTCGAGGCCATTGACGAGCCCTTCATCGACACCGAAGCCCCCTGATGCAGCGTATTCCACCACTTCACCGAGAAGTACACGATCGGGATGTTGACCGCACCCACCAGGGCCAGCACGGCGCAGGCCTTGTCGGCGCGCCGCGGGTCGTCAATGCTGGCTTGCAAGGCGAGGAAGCCCAGGTAGAAGAAGAACATCACCAGCGTAAAGGTGATGCGTGCGTCCCATACCCACCAAGTGCCCCACATCGGCTTGCCCCAGAGCGAGCCGGTGACCAGCGACAAAAAGGCAAATAGCGCACCGGTGGGCGCCAGGGCAGAGGCCATCATGCCCGATAGCCGGGTGTTGAAGGCCAAGCCGAACGCCGCCCAACCGGCCATGACCAGATAGATAAACATGGCCATCTGAGAAGCCGGCACGTGCACGAAGATGATGCGGTAGCCTTGACCCTGCTGCGCGTCGACCGGCGCTACAAAAAAGGAAATCCACAGCCCCACCACCGTCAACACGGCAGCCAGCGCCGCGAACCAGGGCCACAGGCGTCCGGCTAGAAAGTAGAAGGTCTGCGGCGCCGCAAACCTGAACCAGTGAATTGATTGCGTGTTCATTCCAGGGAAATCCTCAGAGCTGTCTTGGTCGCCAATGGTGCAAAGAAGGCCGATAAGACCAGCAGCGCTGCCATCAATGACAGGTGGCCGCTAAAGCCCAGCCCGGCCGCATCGGCTTCAACCGCACCTGCGCCAAAAATCAAAACAGGAATATACAGGGGCAAGATTAACAGCGACAGCAATACCCCTGCGCCGCGTACGCCCAAGGTCAGTGCCGCGCCAATGCTGCCAATCAGGCTCAAGGTGGGCGTGCCGAGCAACAGCGTCAGCATCAAGATGCCGAGCGAGCGCCACTCCATGCCAAATTGCAGGCCCAGGACCGGGGCCATCAGCACCAGCGGCAGGCCGGAGAGCAGAAAGTGCGAAAGCGCCTTGCCCACGACCAGCAGCCCCAGCGGCGTACTCGACAGAGCCATCTGTTCAAGCGAGCCGTCGGCATAGTCAGTGGCAAACAGGCGCTGCAAGGAGAGCATCGCAGCCAGCAAGGCGCTGACCCAAAGCACACCCGGCGCCATGCGCAGCAACAGCGCGGATTCGGGTCCGACCCCGAGCGGGAACAGGCTGGTGACGACGACGAAAAAGACCAGTGGCGTCAGCACATCGCCCTTTTGTCGCATGGCCATAGAGACTTCGCGCCGCAGCACGGCCGCCATGACACGGAGCATGCCCAGGCGCTTCATGCGCGCCCCCATGCTCGGCACGTCGTGTCCTCGCTGCCCCCCGCGGGGGCGCGAGCTTGCTTGGGGCGGCCCGGCGCGGCGCTCATGC
>CAYHDD010000014.1:0-14975 GCA_964355195.1 uncultured Rhodoferax sp.
CCGAGTGTGAAACTGGGTCGAATGACGGTCGGAAAGCCGACGGTCTTCTGAACCTGCCAGGCTTCGCCCATCGAGTGCGCAATGCCCGAGCGCGCTGATCCCAGACCGATCCTGGTCATGGCATCCTTGAATTTCAGCCGGTCTTCGGCCTTGTCGATGGCCTGCGGGCTGGCGCCAATCAGTTCAACCTGGTACTTGTCCAGTACACCGTGATGCCACAGATCGAGTGCGCAATTGAGCGCGGTCTGCCCCCCCATCGTCGGAAGAATGGCGTCGGGGCGCTCTTTGACGATGACTTTTTCGACGGTTTGCCAGGTGATCGGCTCGATGTACGTAACGTCGGCGGTAGCCGGATCGGTCATGATCGTGGCCGGATTGCTGTTGATCAAGATGACCTTGTAGCCTTCGTCGCGCAGTGCCTTGCAGGCTTGCACACCAGAGTAGTCAAACTCGCAGGCCTGGCCGATGATGATCGGGCCGGCGCCGATGATGAGGACGCTTTGAATGTCGGTACGCTTAGGCATGATGCTCCATCAACGCGGTGAAACGGTCAAACAGGTACGCGATATCGTGCGGACCAGGCGAGGCCTCGGGGTGTCCCTGGAAGCAAAACGCTGGCCGGTCAGTCCTCTCAAGTCCCTGCAAAGTGCCGTCAAACAGGCTGACGTGGGTGGCACGCAAATGGGCTGGTAGCGTATCCGCGTTGACCGCGAAGCCGTGATTTTGACTGGTGATACTGACGCGTCCGCTGCTCAGGTCTTTCACCGGGTGATTGGCCCCATGATGGCCAAACTTCATCTTGAAAGTCGTGGCGCCACTGGCGAGCGCCATGATTTGGTGCCCCAGACAAATACCAAAGACGGGAATGCCGGTTTCAATCAGTTCGGCCACCGCAGCAATCGCGTAATCGCATGGCTGCGGATCACCCGGGCCGTTGCTCAGGAAGATGCCGTCTGGCTTTTGGGCAAGCACATCGGCGGCGCTGGTCTGGGCCGGCACCACGGTTACTTTGCAGCCACGTTCAGCCAACATGCGCAAGATGTTGAACTTGACGCCAAAGTCATAGGCAAGCACATGAAACCGTGCATCGGCCAACTCGCCACAGCCTGGCCCTGCGTTGGCCTGTGGGTGCTGCAAGCGCCATTCAGTCTGCGTCCACACGTAGGGTGCCTTGGTCGAGACGACCCTGGCCAGATCGGCACCGATCATGCTGGGCGCCGCCTGCACCAATACCAGCGCACGGTCGATAGCATCCTGCGTCACGACCTCACCCTCAGCTAGCGCCAGAATGCACCCGTTTTGCGCACCATGCGTGCGCAAGTGACGCGTCAGCTGGCGCGTGTCCAGGTTCGCAATGGCGACCGTCTTGTGCTCGACCAAATAGCTCGACAAGCAGCTACTGGCGCGAAAATTCGAGACCAACTTCGGCAGATTCTTGATGATCAATCCAGCCGCTTGTACGCGCGCGGATTCTTCATCCTGTGGATTGACACCATAGTTTCCGATGTGGGGATAGGTCAGGGTGACGATTTGCTGGCAGTAGCTGGGGTCAGTGAGAATTTCCTGATAGCCGGTCATGGCAGTGTTGAACACCACCTCGCCTACAGTGGAGCCTGCGGCTCCAATGGAATTTCCAACAAACACCGTGCCGTCTGCGAGCGCCAGGATAGCGTGGGGAAACGTTCCCTGTAAAGACAAAAGCACTGAGTTCTCCGGATGGGTTTTTGGATACGCCCAAACGCGCCCAAGACTCGACTCTTGACTGGCAGAAATGAGGGAATTGGCTTGGGAAGGCTCTGGGTGTATCGGGCGCCGTGAGGCAAGCGATTATAGCTGAGCGGGGTCTGGGTTCGAGAGCAGCGTGGCCGCGCTGGCGTGCAGGCAAATGGCCGCCGCCGCCGCCACGTTGAGCGACTCCTCACCACCCGGTTGGGCGATGCGGACATGCTGCTTGGCGAGAGCTTCGAGGGCTGAGCTGACGCCCTGCCCTTCATGTCCAAAAGCCCAGGCACAGGGCGTCGGCAGCGCTTTGCTCGCCTGTAACTGATGCAAGCAGTGGCCTCGGTGCGAACTCGTCACGATGATAGGTACGCTCAAAGCAGCCAGGGTTGCCAACTCGGCGCTCTCGATCAATTGCAAGCCCCAGTGGGCGCCCATGGCGGAACGCAGCACCTTCGGGCTCCACAGAGCAGCCGTGCCTTTGAGCGCGATGACTTGCTTGAAGCCGAAAGCCGCGGCGCTGCGCAGGAGTGACCCAACATTGCCGGCATCTTGCACACGGTCCAAAATGATCGAAGCGACGTCAACCCGCAATTCGCCTGGTGCCGGCAGCCCAAGTACAAACCCCATTCTGGCAGGCGACTCCAGTGGGCTCAGATCGGCGAACAGGTTGTCTGGCAGGACCACACTCTTGGGCACCAACGCTGCCCATAACGCTCCCTCGGAAGACCAGCATGAGGCAGAAAAAACGGCGACCTCCGGCGTCACGCCGCGCGTCAAAGCAGCCTTGCACAAATGCTCGCCCTCGACCCACAACCGACCCTGCTTGCGGTAGGCCGTACTGTCTTGTGACAACCGACGCAGTTCCTTGAACAGGGGGTTGTGGCGCGAATCGATGGCCTGTACCTTCATGGGACTCATCAGCGCACTTCGCGTATCCATGTCGCAATGGGCTCAAAGGTTTTGCGATGGGCGGGACAGATGCCATACGCGCGCAAGGCCGCCAAATGGGCCACCGTGCCGTAGCCCTTGTGTTGGGCGAACCCGTATTGTGGAAATTGTTGGTCGTACTCACGACACCAGCGATCACGGTGTACTTTGGCGAGGATCGAGGCCGCCGAGATGGCAGGAACCAGCGCATCTCCCCTGACCACCGCTTCGGCCAGAACATCCAGTGCTGGCAATCGATTACCGTCCACCAGCACCTTGCCCGGCTTGAGTCGCAAGCCCTCGACAGCCCGTCGCATGGCCAGCAGGGTCGCCTGCAAGATATTCATTTGCTCGATTTCCTCGACACTCGCCCGCGCAATCGAACAGCACAGGGACTTGGCCAGAATTTCATCATACAAGCGTTCACGGCGCAAGGCGGTGAGCGTCTTGGAATCCGCCAACCCCCTGATCGGTTGACAGTCGTCGAGGATCACCGCTGCAGCCACCACGGGCCCGGCCAATGGGCCACGCCCCGCCTCGTCGACACCGGCAATCAGTCCAGGCACATCCCAATCGAGCCTGGACTGCCGCAAGGAGGCTTGTTCAGCGCCGAAGTAGTTGCTGGATCGCATGTGAAGCCAGTTGTGATGTGTCGCGCTGCAACTGTTGGTGCAGTTTGGAAAATCTTGCCTCCAAGGCGACCGTTCTTTGCGGCGCATCGAGCCAGGCCAGGACCTCGTCAGCCAGGGCCTGGGGCGTAGCCATCTCCTGCAACAACTCAGGGACGACAAACTCCTGGCACAGTATGTTCGGCAATCCGACCCAAGGCTGCAATCGCTTTCCGCGCATGATCTGCCACGAGAGCCAGCTCATGTGGTAGGCAATCACCATGGGGCGCTTGTACAAGGCCGCCTCCAGCGTCGCCGTACCGCTGGCGACCAAGACTACGTCGCAAGCCGCCAAGACCGCATGCGACTTCCCCTCGATGATGGCCAGATTCTTGAGCAAGCCGCTGGCACGCGCCGCCAGCTCGATTGCCGACCTCAGACTGGGAACGGCCGGAACCACAAATTGCGTCAGCGGCCGACTAGCCTGTACGAGCTTTGCCGCTTCGAAGAACCGTTGCGCGAGGTGTTTGATCTCCGAGCCGCGACTGCCCGGCAAAAGCGCCACCACCACATCATCTGCATCGATCTTGAGTTGCGCACGCGCGGCCGCCCGGTCCGGCTGCATCGGGATCATCTGCGCCAGGGGGTGGCCGACAAAGGTAGCAGCAATGCCGTGCCGCGCCAGCAAAGCTGGTTCAAAGGGGAATATGCACAAAACGTGATCAACGCTGCAGCGAATTTTCTCAATTCGCTCGGCGCGCCACGCCCAGACCGAGGGTGACACAAAATGCACCGTCTTGATGCCCTGTGCCTTCAACGCTGCTTCCAGATCGAGGTTGAAGTCGGGGGCATCGACGCCAATGAACAGATCGGGGCGCTGCGCCAGCAGCCGTTTCTTTAGTTGGTTGCGGATGGCCACCAGTTCCCGATACCGGCGCAACACCTCCCAGCCGTAGCCGTGTACCGACAGTTTTTCGTGTGGCCACCAGGCTTCAAAGCCGCGTCGGGCCATTTGGGGCCCACCAATTCCAACCGACTTCATGCCGGGCCAAGACTCTAGCAAGCCGTCCAGCAGCAGGCCAGCCAACAGATCTCCAGAGGCCTCACCAGCGACGAGGGCGACACCCAGTCTATTGGCGGCGATCAAGTCCACGCCCACGCCCTCAGCGAGCGATGCCGCGCGTTACACCAGCCAGAAATTGCAGAAGCAGCGCAATATCTTGGTGCGCCTCTGGTGCTTCTGCCAGCATCTCGGTAATCGACAAACGAGCCTGGTCCAGGGTCTTGCCATCCCGGTAGAGCAATCGATGCATGCGCCTGACAGCTGTCAAACGAGCCGCAGAAAATCCGCGACGCCGCAAGCCCTCGGCATTGACACCACGTACGGTGAGAGGGTTGCCGTCAACCAGCATGAAGGGGGGGACGTCTTGCGACACGGCGCTGGCAAAGCCCAACATGGCGTGCGCGCCGACCTTGACGAATTGATGAATGCCAGTCAATCCCCCGACAGTCACCCACGAGGCCAAGTGCACGTGGCCGCCAAGTGTGCTGTTGTTGGCCAGGGTTGTGTGATCCTCGATTTGGCAATCGTGCGCCACATGGGTGTAGGCCATGATCCAGTTGTCATCACCCACACGGGTGACACCACGATCCCCGGCAGAGCCGATATTGAAGGTGCAAAACTCGCGGATCGTATTACGGTCTCCAATCACCAACTCACAGGGCTCACCTGCATACTTCTTGTCCTGCGGGATCGCACCCAGTGAGTTGAACTGGAAGATCTGGTTATCACAACCGATGCGGGTATGCCCTTCGATGACACAATGCGCGCCAATCCGCGTACCGGCACCGACCTTGACATGCGGGCCAATGACCGCGTACGGCCCCACCACGACCGTCGCGTCAAGCTCGGCCCCACGGGCAACGATAGCGCTGGCGTGGATCGCAGTCACCGGCAGTTCCCTACTTAATGGCTCTCATGGCGCAGGTCAACTCGGCTTCCACTGCGAGTTCGCCAGCCACCAGCGCGCGCGTCTTGAACTTGAAGATGCCGGCCTTCATGCGCAACAATTCGGCGTGAAGCATCAGCTGATCCCCCGGCTCAACCGGGCGGCGAAAGCGCACGTCGTTCATCCCCGCAAAATAGTAAATCATCCGGTCATCGGGGGACGCATCGAGCGCATCAAACGACAGCAACGCCGATGCCTGCGCCAAAGCTTCAAGCATCAGGACACCGGGCATCACTGGTCGATTTGGAAAATGCCCCTCAAAAAAAGGCTCGTTGATGGTGACATTCTTCAATGCCTTGATGCTTTTTCCCTTCTCAAGTTCAAGCACCCGATCAACCAACAGGAACGGGTAGCGATGCGGTAACTGTTTGAGTATCTTGTGAATGTCCATCATGAGTGATCCGATTCAAGTTTGGAGGTCCGACGCCAGTCTTCCAAAAGACGAAGACGGTCGCGCAAGCCGTGCAATTGTTTCAGTGATGCGGCGTTCTTTTCCCAGTCAGCATTGTCGTCAATGGGAAAGAATCCGGTGTAATGGCCAGCCTTGCGAATTGAGCGCGTTACAACCGTTGCCGCGGAAATATTGACGCCAGCAGCCAAACTCAAATGCCCCAGCACAATGGCGCCGCCGCCGATGGTGCAGTTTTCGCCAATGTTGGCACTTCCGGCCACGCCAGCACAGCCTGCCATGGCTGTATTCCTTCCGATGCGCACGTTGTGCCCGATCTGAATCAGGTTGTCGAGCTTGACGCCATCCTCAATCACCGTGTCCTGCAAGGCACCTCTGTCGATGCATGTATTGGCACCAATCTCAACATCGTCACCAATGCGCACCGCGCCCAACTGCTCAATCTTCTCCCAGGCGCCCGCATTCGGTGCAAACCCAAAGCCATCGGCGCCGATCACAACACCTGGGTGCAGCAGGCAGCGCTCGCCAATCACACAATCTTCGGCCACGGTAACCCGCGATTTGAGTTCGGTGTTGGCGCCGATGCGCGCACCGCGCTCGACCACACACAAAGCACCGATGCGGGCGCTGGCATGAACCAGTGCACCAGGGTCAATAACCGCACTCGGATGCCGCAACGGTTGCACGGGTCGAGCGATGTTCTTCTTCCAGAGTTGGCTCAAACGCGCAAAGTACAAATAGGGATGGTCCGAGATGATGCAGGCGCCACGCAACAACGCCATTTCACGCATTTGCGGGCTGACAATCACGCAAGCAGCCTTCGACGCGATTAGCTGATTCTGGTACTTGATGTTACTGAGAAAACTCAGGTCACTGGAGCCGGCCGCTTCGAGAGTCGCAATGCCTTCAATGCGCAGTTCGGGACTGCCGTAGAGATCACCGCCGAGCACCTCAACAATCGACCCGAGACTCAAGCCCACTCTGTGCACGCCTCGGCTGTGCTACTTGACCGCGCCAGCGTTCAATGCCTTGAGGACTTTGTCAGTAATGTCATGCTTGGGATTGACGTAGACCGCGTCCTGCAAAACCATATCGTACTTTTCAGTTTCGGCAACCTGCTTGACAACCTTGTTCGCGCGCTCAAGCACCTGCTGCAGTTCTTCGTTCTTGCGGGCCGTCAGATCTTCCTGAAATTCACGCCGCTTGCGCTGTAACTCGCGGTCCTGGTCCATCAACTGCTTCTGACGACTGGCCTTCTGACTCTCTGGCAGCGTGGGCGCTTCACGCTCAAACCGCTCCGCGGTCGCCTTCCAGCTCGCAGCCAAATCGACAATGTCCTTGTCCCTCTTCGAAAACTCCTGCTCCAGCTTGGCCTGTGCCGCCTTGGCGGTACCGGCTTCCCTGAATATGCGATCCGTGCTGACATAGCCAATACGAAACTCCTGCGCCTGCACCGGAGCCATGAGCAGCATCCCCCCCAACACAATGCCGATGCCGCATTGACGCAAAAAGAAGTTCATTAGAAATTTGCCCCAATCTGAAATTGCAAGTTTTGTATTTTATCGCCATCAAACTTCTTGATCGGCCTGGCAAAGGCCAGGCGCAAGGGTCCCATCGGTGAGACCCAGCTGATGCCCAAGCCGACCGATGCACGCAGGTTGTTGGCATACGCATTGACCCCGTCCGGACCGGCAATGCCCCCAACATCTGCAAATCCATACCAGCGCAAGGTGCGGTCATTGCCCGAGCCTGGAAATGGCGCCAGTATTTCGGCGTTCATGTTCACTTTGCTGGAACCGCCCACCGCCAGGCCGCTTGCATCCTGGGGCCCCAGGCTGCCCTGTTCAAAGCCACGCACCGATCCCAAACCGCCACCAAAAAACTTCTTGAAAACCGGAAATGCCCGGTCACCCGGTGCCATGCCCCAGCCCGCCTCGGCGTTGAACGCGAAAGTGAATTGCTTGGTCAGCGGAATGAACTGCTGGAACTGGTAGGTAGCGCGCAGGTAACGCGCTTCACCAGCCGCTGACAGCTCGGCATAGGCACGCTGAAAACGACCAGAGTTGGGCGAAATCGCGTTATCACGGCTGTCGCGCGCCCATCCCGCCGTCAAGGGCGTCGCCATACTGGCGTAACCGTACTCGTTGGCGTAGGCCATATAAGAAGTTGGCAGGGCCGTGCCCGGTACGATGGTGGTTCGCTCAATCCCGGCGCCAAAGAAGACTGTGTCGTACTCGGTAAAGGGCACACCGAAGCGCAAGCTGCCCCCCGAAGTCACCAGTTGATAGTAGTCTTGATCCTGGTAGGGGCTGCTGGATTTATGATACAAGTCGACAGTTCGTGAGACCCCGTCCTGCGTGAAATACGGATCGGTGGTGTTAAAGACGATGATGCGGTTGATCTTGCTCGTATTGACCTGAACGCCGAGCGAGTTGCCGGAGCCAAAAGCGTTGTCTTCTTTTACACCGAACGAGATACCCAGACCGTCAGCACTCGAAAAGCCTGCCCCCAAGCTCAGGGTGCCGGTTGGCTTGTCAACCACCGTGATCGCGATGTCAACCTGATCGGGGGAGTTTGGAACTTCCTGAGTTTCAATGTTGACTTCCTTGAAATAGCCGAGGCGGTCGACCCGATCACGCGACAACTTGATCTTTTCGCCGTCGTACCAGGAAGCCTCAAACTGTCTGAACTCGCGACGCACGACTACATCGCGGGTGCGGCTGTTCCCGACCACATTGATACGCCGCACATAGGCCCGGCGTGACGGTTCGGCTTGCAATACGAGTACGACCCGATTGTTGCTGCGGTCAATCTCCGGGCGGGCAATCACGCGCGCGAAGGCATATCCAAAATTGCCGAAGTAGTCGGTAAAGGCCTTGGTCGTTCGAGCCACTTCATCCGCGTTATAGGCCTGTCCGGGACGAATCGTCACCAAAGATTTGAACTCCTCTTCTTTGGACAGGTAGTTTCCCTCCAGCTTGATCCCACTGACGACGAAACGCTCGCCTTCGGTGATGTTGATGGTGATCGCAATGTCGGTCTTGTTCGGCAGTATGGCAACCTGGGTCGAATCCACTTTCGACTCAAGATAGCCTTGCGTCAAGTAGAAAGAACGAAGGGTCTCAATATCAGCGTTCAGCTTGGCTCGCGTGTACCGATCCGATTTCGTGTACCAACTCATCCAGCCGCCCGTATCCAGATCGAACAAGTCGCGGAGCGTGGACTCGCTGAACACCTGGTTCCCGACGATTCGGATCTCGCTGATCTTGGCCGGCTCACCTTCCGTGACCGTGAACGTCAGATTGACACGGTTGCGTTCGATGGGTGTGACCGTCGTCACGACCTCGGCGGCATACAGACTGCGATTGATGTACTGGCGCTTGAGTTCCTGCTCGGCGCGATCAAGTTGCGCCTTGTCAAAGGGGCGCCCATCGGCCAGTCCCACATCGCGCAAAGCCTTCTTGAGGATGTCCTTGTCAAATTCCTTGGCGCCGACAAAATCGACATCTGCGATGGTTGGCCGTTCCTCCACCACAATCACCAGCACGTCGCCATTGACTTCAATGCGAACATCCTTGAACAGGCCCAGATCAAACAAAGCCCGGATGGCTGAAGAACTCTTTTCGTCACTGTAGGTGTCACCAACGCGAACTGGCAGGGAGATGAAAACAGTGCCTGGCTCGACTCGTTGCAAACCTTCGATGCGTATATCACGCACTGTGAACGGATCCACTGCCCAAGCTGCGCTTGCCACAAAGGCCAAAGCTGCTGCGGCAGACACGGTACGCGGAAAAAAACGATTGAATTGCATCTTTAAAAATTTGAATAGTCAAACCAGCGCGCAGAAACCACAGCCAGACAATTAGCCAAAGAGACGGCTGATATCGTTAAAAATGGCGATCGACATCATGACAAACAGAACCGCAACACCGCCCCGCTGCAGCCGCTCCATCGAGGCCTCAGCGACAGGCTTGCCTGTGATCCACTCCCAAAGATAATACATCAGGTGACCACCATCCAGCACTGGCAACGGGAGTAGATTCAAAACGCCCAAACTGACGCTGATCAGCGCCAGGAACAGCAGGTATTGTGTCACTCCCAGATTCGCCGATTTGCCGGCGTAGTCCGCAATGCTCAACGGACCACTCAGATTCTTCAGCGATGCCTCGCCAATCAGCATGCGCCCCATCATTTTGAGCGTCAGGGCCGACATGTCCCAACAGCGTTGAAGTCCGCGCCAAAGCCCATCCAATGCACCGTATCTGACCAGCACCATTTCGGGCGCGGCCCCCACATAGGCGCCGATCTTGCCGACCCAGAACGCACCCTCGCGATGCGCCTGGGGGCTGATGACGATCTCCATCGGAACCCCCTGGCGGCTGATCTGCCAGACCATTTGCGTCGCTTGACCCTCTGCCGCCGAGGCTCTGATCAGTTGCCGGAGATGCTGACCGTCAACCACGCGCAGCCCCCCAACCTGGTGCACAAGATCACCCGCGCGCAAACCCGCCAGGTCGGCTGCAGCACCTGCCGCAATACCCCCCAATACTGGTTTGGTATAGGGACCGACAATGCCAATCTTGTGGAACAACTCGCTATCCAGTTCATGACTTTCGATCACGCTGAGCCCGAGCCTGACGTCGGATGTGCGTCGTGTTTCAGGCCTCGTCACGAGCAGACGCACATCGCGCTTCTCCAGAACGCCACGTGTCAGGTACCAGCGCAGGTCGTCCATGGACTGAACTTCGAGTAACTCAGTGCCATCGAAGCCCACCTTCAAGACCTTCTCGCCCCCTGCCAAACCGGCACGCGCTGCAACAGAGTCCGCACCTGGAGATGCCAGAATGGCCGCCGGATACTGAACCCCGATCCAGTTCACCAGTGTGTACAGGACTACTGCCAGCAGCAAGTTGGCCGCCGGTCCCGCCGTCACGATAGCGACGCGCCGAAGCAAAGTTTGTTGGTCAAATGCCAAATGCCTTTCTGCCGCGCCAACCGGTGCCTCCCGCTGATCGAGCATCTTCACGTAGCCGCCCAGCGGAAAGGCGGCAATGACGAACTCGGTGGACGAGCCTTTGGGGCGCCAGGTGTACAGGGGTTTGCCAAAGCCAATCGAAAAACGCAAGACCTTGACGCCGCAGGCCACGGCCATTCGGTAATGCCCGAACTCGTGGACCGCGATCAGTAGACCGAGTGCCAGTACAAAGGCGGCCAGCGTCAGCATGCGGTTCCAGCCAACGCCTACTTGGCGCTGATGCGTTGGACCACGCGCTGTGCACTAAAGCGCGCCAGCGTGTCCAAAGCCAGCAACTCTTCAAGCGACCCAGGGCAGTCGAATTGAACCGACTCCAAGGTCTCAACATTGACAGCGTGGATTTGATCAAAGCGAATGCTCCGATCCAGAAAAGCGGCCACCGCAATTTCATTGGCTGCGTTCAGCACGGCCGTCGCACCCGCGGGCGCTTGCAGTACATTCCACGCCAGCGCCAAGCCTGGAAAACGCAGCGAATGCTCATTCGATTCGAGCGACTCGAAGGTCATGGCCCCCATGGTCCCGAAATCGAGCGCCGCCGCTCCAGAAGTCATCCGGTCGGGCCAGGACAATCCATAGGCAATCGGCACTCGCATATCGGCCGTACCGAGTTGTGCCACAACCGAGTGATCCTTGTATTGCACCATCGAGTGGACCACACTCTGTGGGTGAATCACGACTTCGATCTCAGTCGGTTTGACATCGAACAGATAGCGCGCTTCGATGACCTCGAGTGCCTTGTTCATCATGGTCGCTGAGTCCACTGAGATTTTGCGACCCATCACCCAGTTCGGATGGGCGCAGGCCTGCTCAGGTGTCACGTCGCGCAGGGCCCGTGGTTCCAACAGACGAAACGGACCACCCGACGCGGTGAGGATGATCTTGTCAATTTGCGCCGACCACGTGGAGGCATCAGCAGGCAGCGACTGAAATATGGCCGAATGCTCGCTGTCAATCGGCAACAGCTTGGCACCGCCTTCTGCCACAGCCCGCAAAAAGTAGTCCGCCCCAACCACCAGTGCCTCTTTGTTGGCGAGCAGCAAGCGCTTGCCCGCCCGAGCCGCTGCCAGGCAAGCGGCCAGCCCAGCGGCGCCCACGACAGCGGCCATCACGGCATCCACCAGTTCGTGCGAGGCAATCATGCCAATCGCCTGCGCCCCCCACAAGACCCGTGTCGACAAGTTCAACTCCCGACACTTGCGTTCGAGCTCGATCCCGTGCTGCTCGCTGGCCATGACAGCGAAAACCGGCTGGAACTGCACGCACTGCGCCAGCATCGGTTCGACTTGGGTGGCTGCGCTCAAGGCAAACACTTCAAACCGGACCGGATGGCGAGCAATCACATCCAGCGTGCTCACACCAATGGAACCGGTTGATCCCAAGATCGTAACGCGCTGCCTCGGCATTGCTTCAGAGTCGGTCATCGTGACCTTCAGGTCGAGTACAGCAGCATGGCCAAGGGCAACGTCGGCAACAGCGCATCGACCCGGTCCAGCACACCACCGTGCCCGGGCAACAGGGCACTGCTGTCCTTGACACAGGCACTGCGCTTGACCAAGGACTCGAACAAGTCACCGACCACGCTCATCATCGTCAGGAACAGTGCCCCGAAGAACAGCAAGCCAGTACCTCTTGCGCCGAGTTGACTGAAGAGGCTGGGCACAGACAACGCCCAGGCGCTGTCAATCCGTTGCCACACAAAGGCCATGATGACGACCCCCAGCATGCCACCCCAAACACCTTCCCAACTCTTGCCTGGGCTGATGCCGGGAGCAAGCTTTCGATGGCAAACACGCCCACCGAAGGCGCGCCCGGTAAAGTAGGCAAAGATATCAGCCACCCAGACCAGCAACAACACCGACAACAAGAAGTTCGCACCTATCACCTTGGCTTGAGCCACCGCCAACCATGCCAGCCACAGCGCACCCAAGCCAAAGAAGAGGCGCAGCATGCGCGGATGCTCGCTCCAGGCGGCAACGCCACGGTACAGGACCCAGCAGCCAGCCAACACCCAACAGGCACCGGCAACCGCCCACAACAGGCTTAAACTGCGTTCAAGAGCGCCCAGTTGCCAAGCCATTGCGCAAGCACAGGCACAAACGACGCCGGACAGCAAAGCGCCTCTCTGGCCGCAGCCGTTGAGCCGTGCCCACTCCCAGCCGCCCGCTGCAATCAGCACCAGAGCAGCCAGGCAAAATGGGGTCGCCGACGGGTAGAACAGTGCTGGCAGCAAGATCAACAAGAGCACAACCGCCGTGATGACACGCTGCCTCAACATTGATTTACCTCACACATCGGGACTCGAGACGGTCGACTGCGTCTGAACTTGGTCTGAGGTCTTGCCAAACCGTCGTTCGCGTTGACTGTACGAGGTAATGGCCAAATCCAATTCCACCTCGTCAAACTCGGGCCAAAGCTTGTCGCTGAAATAGAACTCCGAGTAAGCCGTCTGCCAAAGCAGGAAGTTGCTGATACGTTGCTCGCCACCGGTTCGGATGACCAGATCGGGGTCGGTGACGTGGGCCATTGCCATCGCCTCGCCCAAGGTGGCTTCAGTGATCTTCTTGCCCTGCTCCGCCAGTGCGGCAGCGGCTTGAACGATGTCCCATCGACCCCCGTAGTTGAAACAGACATTCAAAATCAGTCGCGCATTGCCAGCCGTCGCCGATTCTGCGGCAACAATGCCTGCCAGCACCTTCTGTGGCAAACCCTTGCGTTCACCGACAAAGTACAAGCGCACCCCGTCGGAGTTGAGTTGCGGCAACTCCCGGTTGAGTGCCATGGTGAACAAAGACATCAGACCCGACACCTCGTCACGCGGTCGGCTCCAGTTCTCCGACGAAAATGCAAACACGGTGAGGACAGCCACACCGCGCTGTCCGCAGGCTTTGACGCATCGACGAAGTGAAACCACCCCTTGCTTGTGCCCGGCGACACGTGGCAGAAGGCGCTTTGAGGCCCACCGCCCGTTGCCATCCATCACGATGGCGACGTGGAGAGGTGTTTGATTCATCGTAGCAGCAGCGGTCACACCGCCATCAGGTCTTGTTCTTTGGCGGCTACCAGCTTGTCAATGTCGATCACGTGCCTATCAGTGACCTTCTGGATATCGGCCTCGGAACGCTTTTGCTCGTCTTCCGACGCCAATTTGTCCTTGACCGTCTTCTTGATCGCATCGTTGGCATCGCGGCGCAGATTCCTGACCGCGATCTTGGCGACTTCACCCTCGTGCCTGACCACCTTGGTGAGCTCTCGGCGACGCTCTTCGGACATCGCCGGGACCGGGACTCGAATCAGGTCGCCCATGGCGGACGGGTTGAGCCCGAGGTCGCTGTCGCGAATCGCCTTTTCGATCTTGGGACCCATTCCTTTTTCCCACGGCTGAACACTGATGGTTCGGCCATCCAGCAGCGACACATTGGCTACCTGACTGATCGGCAACAGCGCCCCGTAGTAGTCAACGTGAACCGAATCCAACAGTGCAGGATTGGCCCGTCCAGTGCGAATCTTGCTCAGGTTATTTTGGAATGCAGCGATGGACTGATCCATCTTGGCTTCCGCTGTCTGTCTAATCTCTTTGATCGGCACGATTCTCTCCTTACTCTATCTTTCAGCAAGTCCAATTTTCCGATGGGCGATTTTGGCACAGTCAGACATAGACCAGGGTGCCTTCGTCTTCACCCATCACCACACGTCGGAGAGCCCCATGCTTGAAAATTGAGAAGACCTTGACTGGCAGTCTTTGGTCGCGGCATAGGGCGAACGCTGTCGCGTCCATGATGCCAAGATTCTGCGACATTGCGTCATCAAATGTGATCTTGCCATAACGAACGGCCTTAGGATCCTTTTTTGGATCGGCGTTGTAGACACCGTCAACTTTTGTCGCCTTAAGCACGATTTCGGCGCCTATTTCAGCACCACGCAGGGCTGCGGCCGTATCGGTTGTAAAAAACGGATTGCCGGTCCCTGCGGCGAAGATCACAACCTTGCCCTCTTCCAGATATTGCAGCGCCTTGGGCCTGACGTAGGGCTCAACAACCTGCTCAATTGCGATCGCTGACATCACGCGTGCCGTCAATCCCGCCTTGTTCATCGTATCTCCCAAGGCCAGGGAATTCATGACCGTGGCCAGCATCCCCTTGAAGTCGGCGGTGGCCGGGCCCATGCAACCTGACCCCCCGGAACCGCCCCGGAAAATGTGCCCACCCCCAACACCCCCCGCCCCCCCACCCCCAAGCCCACACCCGCCGCCACCCCCCCCCCCCCCA
>CAYHDD010000015.1:0-14790 GCA_964355195.1 uncultured Rhodoferax sp.
CTGGCGTACGTGCTCGACACCCAGCAAGTCCAGATTCTTGGCGACCGTGTAGGCAAACGAGCGACCCGCCTGCAAGACCGTGTACATGTCGGCAACCTTGCCCTGAATCAGCTGGAACTCGCCGATGCTTTGACCAAATTGTTTGCGGTCATGGATGTAGGGTACGACGTTGTCCATCACCGATTGCATGATGCCCAACGGGCCTCCTGTCAACACGGCGCGCTCATAGTCCAGCCCGCTCATCAAGACCTTCGCGCCACGTCCCAGGCCACCCAGGATGTTCTGCGCCGGGACCTCGACGTTCTGGAACACCAATTCGCCAGTGTGCGAACCACGCATGCCGAGCTTGTCAAGCTTTTGTGCTACTGAGAACCCAGGCATTCCCTTCTCGATCAGGAAGGCAGTGACACCACGTGCGCCCAGCTCAGGTTCGGTCTTCGCGTAGACCACCAGGGTGTCGGCATCAGGGCCGTTGGTGATCCACATCTTGGTTCCATTGAGCAGGTAATAACCGCCCTTGTCTTCAGCCTTCAACTTCATGCTGATGACATCGCTGCCAGCGCCCGGCTCGCTCATGGCCAGGGCGCCGACATGCTCGCCGCTGATCAGTTTGGGCAGGTACTTCACGCGCTGATCGGGCGTGCCGTTGCGCTTGATCTGGTTGACACACAGATTGCTGTGCGCGCCATAGGAGAGCCCGACCGAAGCGCTGGCGCGCGATATTTCTTCCATCGCAATCATGTGCGCCAGATAGCCCATGTTGGCGCCACCAAACTCTTCCCCGACCGTGATGCCGAGCAAGCCCATGTCACCGAACTTGCGCCACAGGTCCATCGGAAACTGGTCGTCCTTGTCGATCTGCGCGGCGCGCGGCGCAATCTCGGTTTGGGCAAATTCCTGGACGGCGTCACGCAGAGCGTCAATGTCTTCGCCGAGTTGAAAGTTGAGTCCGGGCAGGTTCATGATTCAGTGTCCTCTTGTAAGCTTGCTGGTCGATTTGTTTCGAAATACTTTAATCGGTTGGGGACAGAGCTTGCGACATCCAGCATCCGGTGGTTCCCCCAATGGTTCAATAAGTCTTTGGCACCACCATCAGGGTTTGTTGCATCACGGCGCAGGCGGTTTCCTTGCCGGCTTCATCCAGATGAACAACCTGCGTGGCAGCCACAATGACACGGCGCCCGGCCTTGACGACGCGCCCCGTGGCACGCAATTCACCCCCTTGCAAAGCGGCCAGGAAATTGATCTTGTACTCGACGGTGGTAACTTCCATGCCGGTCGGCGCCTGCGTCAGGGCGGCATAGCCGCCAGCAATGTCAGCCAGCGCGCCGATGGCACCGCCATGAAAGCCATCCTGCTGTTGCGTGACCTTGTTCGAGTATGGCAAGGCAACCACACACAGACCTGCCTCCACCTCCAGCAGGCGTGCACCCAAGTGCAACATCATGCCTTGGCGCTCGAAACTGTGCCGAACGCGCATCAGGGGCGTCTCATGTGTCATGGGGCATCTTTCTTTTGGCCGCAACGTGACCACGCCCTGGTACTGCGAGGCTCTTGGCGAGCAGGGTCCTGGCCTCGCGCTGATGCACCTTGAGTTCGTCAAGGTTGGCCTGCAGGTCTCTCATCTGAGCTTCCAGTTGCTTCTGGTGCTCCGCGATTACGAGCAGGAATTTCTGCAATTGCGGCCCGGTGTCGCGTGGGCTGTCGTACATGTCGATGATTTCCTTGGCTTCGGTCAGGCTCAGACCGAGCCGCTTCGCGCGCAAAGTCAGTTTCAAACGCGTGCGGTCACGTCCGCTGTAAACCCGTGTTCGTCCGGCCGGGCCGCTGCGCTCTGGTTGCAGCAGCCCCATGTCTTCGTAAAAGCGCATGGCACGCGTAGTCAGGTCGAACTCGCGCGCCAAGTCGCTGATACCGTAGGTAGTGGCCATAATCTGTCCTCAACACAAGTGACTCGAACCCAGGGCGTCGTCACCTACAATGCCGCCCTTGATTGACGTTTACGTAAACGTCAATTATGGAGCAAATCAGGAGTCTTTTTGAACCCACGCACGAACGAGCTCGAAGCGCAGTTGCACTACCCCTTGGGTGACGCCTTGCCCGCGCCAGGTCAAGCACTGAGCGTAGCGCCGGGTGTGAAATGGCTGCGCATGTCCTTGCCCTTTGCGCTCAATCACATCAACTTGTGGCTGTTGCGCGATGAAATTGAGGGGCGTTCCGGCTGGAGCGTGGTCGATTGCTGCATCAGCACCGACGCCGCCAAGGCGCAATGGGAGCAGGTTTTTGCCAACGAGCTCGAAGGCCTGCCGATTCTGCGCGTAATCGTCACCCACATGCACCCCGATCACATCGGCTTGGCCTACTGGCTCTGCCAACGTTGGGACGCCACCTTGTGGATCAGCGCCACGGACTTCAACCTGGCGCGCATCGGCAGCGAAGGCGCGAGTGGCTTTGGCGGGGACGCTGCGGCGACCTTTTTTGCCGCCCATGGTTTGAATGACACGGTCTCAGTCGAAAAGATCCGTGGGCGTGTGAACTACTTCAAGACTTTGGTGCCCGCCGTGCCGCACCATTTCCACCGCCTGATGGACTGTGATGTGATCAGCATCGGGCTGCAGCGCTGGACTTGCATCAGCGGATACGGTCACGCGCCTGAACACATCTCGCTGCACTGTGCGGCACTGGGGATACTGATCGGTGGCGACATGATGCTGCCGCGTATTTCCACCAATGTCAGCGTCTACGACCAGGAGCCCGAGTCCAACCCCCTCAAACTGTTTCTGGACTCGATCGACAAATTCCGCTCGCTCGACAGTGAGACGCTGACGCTGCCAGCGCATGGCAAGCCGTTCACCGGCTTGCATCAGCGCATCGCGCAACTGCATGAACACCACAGTGAGCGCCTGGCGGACGTCATGGCGGCGTGCAGCCGCCAACCCAGTAGCGCGGCGGACATGCTTCCCGTGCTCTTTAAGCGTCCGCTTGACCTGCACCAGACGACCTTTGCGATGGGCGAATCGGTGGCCCACCTGCACGCCCTCTGGTTTGAGGGGCGCTTGACGCGGTCACGCGATGCGGATGGCGTCTTTCGCTTTGCCGCCACTACTGCCAGCGCGGCAGCGTCTGCCCTCTGAGTTGGCGACGCAAGGTGGCGTAGTCGGGCAGCACCGAAGCGACCGTTTCCCAGAAGCGGGGACTGTGGTTCATGACGCGCAAGTGACTGAGTTCATGCACCACCACATAGTCGATCAGCGGCAGTGCAAAGTGAATCAAACGCCAGTTCAAACGAATCGTGCCATTGACCCCGGCGCTGCCCCACCGTGTGGCGGCATTGCTGAGTGACAACTTGCGCCAATGCACCTGCAATTGCGGGGCAAAGTGGTCGAGCCGCTCGATGAACAACGCTCTGGCCTGACGCCGCAGCCAGACCTCGACCGCGCCTCGAATCAGTTCCGGGCTTGCGTCCCGCAGCAGGGTCAGCGGCAGGCTCGAAGGCGCGGCAGCGCCTTCAGCCAGCGTCTCGGCGCCGATCAAGGCCTCATCGCATCCCAGCACCAGTTGAAGCGCTCGCCCCTGAAACGAAATCAGGCTCCCATCGCGCCACTCCATGCGTTGCTCTTCGATGCGCTCTTGGCGCTCGCACGATTCGGCCAGCTTCTTGATGATCCAAGCCGACTTTTCCTGCAAGGCGGCGTCCACTTGGTGTAGGGGCACCCAGGTCGGTGCGCGCACCTCCAAGCCACTCGGACTGATCAGAAAGCCAATGCTGCGTCGCCTGCTGCGCTTGAATTCATAGGCCACGCGTCGGTCGCTCAATTGCGCTTCGCGATTGGCATGGGGGTGCTGAAACGGGTTCAGGGGTAGGCCTCTGAGTCGATCCGGCGCATCTCGGCCTCGATCCACGCTTCGACCTCGCGCATCAGTACTTTCGGGTCGCGCCCGGCGCTGGGCAGGGGCTGCCCGATCGATACCTGGACCAAGCCCGGATATTTGATGAACCCCTTGCGCGGCCAGCACCTTCCTGAAGACACGGCAATCGGAATGACCGTGGCACCAGTCTCGACAGCCAGCCGCGTGCCAGCAGTCTGGTAGGTGCCACACTGGCCGCGGTCCATCCGTGTGCCCTCGGGAAACATGATGATCCAGACGCCCTGCGCGAGCAGCACCCGTCCCTGGTCCACCACCTGCTTGAGCGATTTGGCCCGCGAGGCCCGGTCGATGTGAATCATGTCCAGCCGGGCCATCGACCAGCCAAAAAACGGAATCCGCAACAACTCGCGCTTGAACACGTAGGCCAACGGTTGCGGCATCAGCGTCGGCAGCAACAGGGTCTCCAGAGTCGACTGGTGCTTGGACAGCAAAATCACGGACGTCGACTCCCCCTGCGGCAGGTTCTCCAAACCATTGACTTGGACCCGAATACCGAGCAGGACGCGCGCACCCCAGATGACGAGCCGGAACCACCCGACCGCAAACCACCACAGTGACGTTCGGCTCAGCACCAGAGAGCTCAGAACCAGTGCCAACCCCCACGGAATGACGGTGACGATCATCCACGCCATGTGCAGAACCGACCGTAGCATAGACATCAGTTTGCGCTGTTTTCGCGAGTCAGCAAGAAATCAGCAAAGGCCCCCAGATCACTGTGCACCTGGGTTTGTTTCGGGAACTGGTCGGGCAGTTGGCGACCGCGGTGGACCTCGCCTTTGCCGGTCAACACGAGATGCGGCTCGCAACCTGCCGCCATGGCTCCGATCACGTCGTTGAGCGTATCGCCGACCATTGGCACGCCTTTCAGCTCGATCCCATAGCGCTCGCCAATCTGCTCAAAGAGACCGGGCTCGGGCTTGCGACAATGGCATCTGTCCTCGGGCGCATGCGGGCAATAGAAGACCGCGTCAACGCGGCCCCCAAACCTGGCCAGCATCTGATGCATCTTGTCGTGCATCGCATTGAGCGTGGCCACATCAAACAAGCCACGCCCCAAACCCGATTGGTTGGAGGCAATCACGACATGCCAACCAGCATGGTTAAGCCGTGCAATGGCCTCCAGGGCGCCCGGCAGAGGCGTCCACTCATCGGCCGACTTGACGTAGTCGGAACTGTCTTCGTTGACCGTGCCATCGCGGTCCAGAATGACGAGTTTCATATTGCCGCTCAACTCGCCAACCTGGAGAGATCGGCGACCTGGTTCATGGCCTGATGCAGACTCTTGAGCAAGCCCTGTCGATTCAGTCGCAGGTCCAATTCATCGGCATTGACCATCACGCTCTCAAAGAAGGCGTCAACCGGGGCACGCAGGGCGGCCAAGGTCTGTAGCGAGGCCATGTAGTCACCCGCCTCGAACTGTCGCTGCGCCTTGGGCGCGACCTCTTGCATGGCCGCGTAAAGCGTGACTTCAGCCGGTTCCCTGAGCAGGACCGCGCTGACGTGGGCATCAACCTCCTGCACCTTCTTCAGGATGTTGCCGATGCGCTTGTTGGCGGCTGCCAGGGCTGGCGCCTCCGGCAGCGCTGTAAAGGCGCGCACCGCAGCCAGGCGTTTCGGCACCTCGCCCAAACGCTGCGGACGCAGCGCCAGCACGGCATCAACTTCCTGCGCACTGGCACCCTGCTCACGCAGAGAACCGGCGAGGCGGTCGTAAATGAAGTCGGGCAATGGGTCGATGACCTTGCTTCGATCAAAGTCAACTTGATTTTCAAACGGTTCGACGCCCTGCGCCACCAAGCCAGTCAAGTCGAGTGGCAAATCTCTTTCAATCAGCATGCGGATCACGCCCAAGGCGTGACGGCGCAGGGCAAAGGGGTCCTTGTCGCCGGTCGGCAGATTGCCGATGCCGAACATGCCAATCAGGGTCTCCAGTTTGTCGGCCAGCGCCACCACCAGACCGACCCTGTTGCGTGGCAACTCGTCACCCGCAAATCGCGGTTTGTAGTGGTCCTCGATGGCAAGGGCAATGTCCTCGCTCAGCCCGTCGTAGCGCGCGTAATAGCCGCCCATGATCCCCTGCAGTTCCGGGAACTCGCCCACCATGTCGGTCAGCAAGTCGGTCTTGGCCAGCATGGCCGCAGTCTTTGCTGACGCAGCCAGTGCATCAGCGGCATCTGCCATCACCAAGTTGCCAGCAATGTCGTTGGCGATGAGTCGTACCCGGAGCATGCGCTCGCCTTGCGACCCGAGCTTGTTGTGATAAACCACCTTGTCCAAGCCGCAAACGCGCGATTCCAGCGTCTTCTTGCGATCCTGGTCAAAAAAGAACTTGGCATCGGCCAGGCGCGGACGCACGACACGTTCATTGCCACCGATCACCGCACTGGAATCGGCCGGGCTGATGTTGCTGACGACCAGGAACTTGTTGGTCAACTTACCCTGAGCATCGAGCAGGGGAAAATACTTCTGGTTCGCCTTCATCGTGAGAATCAGGCACTCCTGCGGCACATCGAGGTACTGCGCCTCGAACTCGCAGATCAAGACGTTCGGACGCTCTACCAGCCCGGTCACTTCATCCAGCAAGGCCTCATCGTGGATCGGTCGCACGTCGCCGCCGACTCGGGTCGCCGCAGCGTCAAGTTGACGCTCGATCTCGGCGCGGCGCTCGGCAAAGCTGGCGATCACCGCACCGTCGTGCAACAGCGTCGCGGCATAACTGTCAGCGTCGGCCAAGCTTAGCGGCGACACACGCGCTTCAAAGCGATGCCCCTGGGTCAAATTGCCCGCTGTCAGGCCCAACACCTTGACCGGGATCACGGTGCTGCCGTGCAGCGCCACCAAACCGTGCGCTGGGCGCACAAAATGCACGCTGCTCCAACCGGGCAATGCGCAGTCGGTCTCCAGCTGATAGCTCATCACCTTCGGGATGGGCAGCTTGGCAATCGCCTCTTCCAGTGCCTTTTGCAAGCCACCATCCAGTGTGGCGCCGCTGACCAGACTGTCGTAGAACAGCACTTCGGCTTTGCCATCGGCCACGCGCCGCAGCGCACTGACCAGCGCCACCGGGTCCGAGATATCCGCGCCCTGGGTCTGGAGCTTCTTGAGGAGCGCCACTGTCGGCTTGCCGCTGGCATCCAGACCGACGCTCACCGGCATCAGTTTTTGTTGCACCAGCTTGTCGGCCGCCTTCAGCCAGACCTCCGTAATGTGGGCCGCCAGCCGACGCGGTGTCGCAAAGGGCGTGACAACCGAGCCGTCGCTGAGCAAGCCCAGCGCGCGCAGTTGTTCGGCCAATTGATGGGCAAAGGCGTCACCCAGCTTCTTGAGCGCCTTGGGCGGCAGCTCTTCAACGAACAATTCAACGAGCAAATTCTTCATGCGGCAGCCCCGTCCTGAACCCAGGCCCGCGGAGCCATCGGGAAGCCCAGGCGCTGGCGGCTTTCCAGGTAGCTTTGAGCCACGCTACGCGCCAGATTGCGAATGCGTCCGATGTAGGCTGCACGTTCCGTCACGCTGATGGCACCGCGTGCATCGAGCAGATTGAAACTGTGCGCGCACTTCAGCACCTGCTCGTAGGCCGGCAAGGCGAGCTGCTGCTCCATCAGGTATTTGGCCTGTTTCTCGTGGGCCGCAAAGGCGGTAAAAAGAAAACCGGTATCGCTATGTTCAAAGTTGTAGGCCGACTGCTCTTTCTCGTTTTGCAGGTAGACATCACCATAAAGGATCTTGCCCCCACGCTCGCGCATTTCATGTAGCTCGCTGCCCCCCGAGGGGGCTAATTTCCCTTGGGGCGGCCCAGCGTGAAATTGCTCGCCCCCACGCTCGCCTGCTGCGGCCCCGGTGTCGGTCCACACCAGGTTGTAAACATTGTCGACACCCTGCAAATACATGGCCAGACGCTCCAGCCCGTAGGTGATCTCACCGGTGATGGGCCTGCAGTCGATACCGCCGACTTGCTGAAAGTAGGTGAACTGAGTCACCTCCATGCCATTGAGCCAGACTTCCCAGCCCAGACCCCAGGCGCCCAGGGTCGGGTTCTCCCAGTCGTCTTCGACAAAGCGGATGTCGTTCTTCTTCAAATCAAAGCCCAGCGCTTCGAGTGAACCCAGGTAGAGCTCCAGGATGTTGGCGGGCGCCGGTTTCAACACCACCTGGTACTGGTAGTAGTGCTGCAGACGGTTCGGGTTCTCGCCGTAACGGCCGTCCTTGGGGCGCCGACTCGGCTGCACATAGGCCGCTTTCCACGGCTCGGGACCGAGCGAGCGCAAAAAGGTTGCAGTGTGCGAAGTGCCGGCGCCGACCTCCATGTCGTAGGGTTGCAACAACGCGCAGCCCTGAGCGTCCCAGTAGGACTGCAGTTTCAAAATAATTTGCTGGAAGGTCAACATCGATCAGTGGGCGTCAAAACACTCGGGTAAAGCGTTGATTTTACGGGGCTTCGCTGGCGCCTGGCCGCTCGTTGCCAAGCCGACCCGGCTAACTGCTGCGCGATGTGCGGCGCAGACTTGGCCAAAGCAGCGCCAGAGCCAGCAGCCAAAGCGGCCATAGACCAAAGCGCGCCACCCACCAGGCATAGGGAGTGACACCGCTGCGGCCCTCCACCTGTCCCACCAAAATGCCGCGCGTCGCCCGAGTCAGGGAGCTGGTGATACGGGCACGATGGTCGACGATGGCGGTTGCGCCGCTGTTGGTTGCCATCACAAAGGCGCGCTCAAACTCCAGTGCGCGCATGCGGGTGATTTGCAGATGCTGATCAGTCGCCAGACCGTCGCCAAACCAGGCAAGATTACTGACGTTGACGAAAAGGCTGGGTACAAACGCCGGGTCTGCAAATTGCACCGCCAGCTCTTCGCCAAAGAGATTTTCATAGCAAATATTGCTGGACAGTCGTTGCCCTTGCCATTCGAACGGAAGCTGCTGGCGCGCACCGCGGTTGAAGTCACCCAGGGGAATGTTCATCAAAGCCGTGAACCATTTGAAAAACGGTGGAATGAACTCGCCAAACGGCACCAGATGCTGCTTGTCGTAATGCCAGGCTTGTGTCTGGCCGGGCTTGAGACCCACCACCGAATTGGTGTAACCCTGTCGGGCATCTCCAAGCGGAATGCCAATCAGGGCGGCCTGTCGGCCTGTGGCAAAGCGATTCTCGAGGGACTCCCAGTAGGATGTCGGTAGCTGCTGTGGCAACAGCGCGATCGCTGTTTCCGGAGCCACCACCAGCGACGTGCGGCTGTTCTTCAGCTGCTCGGCATACCACTTCAGCGCCAGCGGAATACCGCTGCCACTTTCGAATTTTTCGTCTTGGGGAATATTGCCCTGGAGCAGGGTGACATCAATCTGACCGCTGGCGACGGTGAAGCCCTGGGCCCCCCGTGAAAGCAGATTGGACAGACTTAGCAAGACGGCCATCGCGATCAGGTGCACGGCTCGCACGCGCCAACCAGACGCGTACACCATCTGCACCAGCCACATGGCCAGGGCGGCGCTCAGGGCGCACAGACCGTAGACACCGAGCCACGGCGCGTAGACTGCCAGCGGTCCATCAGTATGCGCGTAGCCCGATGCACCCCAACCAAAACCGGTGAACCAGGTCCCTCGTGCCAATTCTGCCAGCAGCCAGAGGGCGACAAAGGCCAGGCCCGTGCTGGCACCCGGTGCAGGCCGCAGCAGCACAAACATGCCGCCAGCGACGGCGTAAAACAGTGCCAGCAAGCTGCTCAACGCCCACACCGCCAACACCGCCAGGCCAACAGGAAGCCCCCCGTAAGTGTGCAGCGAAACAAAGGTCCAGCTGACGCTACCGGCAAACCAAGCCAACCCGAACAGCCCGGCCATCACGGCGGCAAGACGCCAGCTCTGGCAGTTGCGCAGCAGGTGGCCCAGCACAGCCAGGGACAACACCTGAAGCCACCAGACGGGCTGCCCCGGCTGCACGCCAAGCCACACCATCGGAGCGCTCGAGACTGCGCCCGGCCACGTCAAGCTGGCCGCGTGGGCCAGACCGGCCAAGGCGGCGACCACAGGTGGCAAGGGACCGCGGGGCGGCCCTTGCGGTTCAACTGTCTGCATCGCCCGCGGGTGACACCTTGAACCATTTGACGGCGCCACCTTTGGTGTGCAAAACTACAAAGCTCAAACCGGCCTGTGTGTAGCGCTCGCCGCGCTTGGGCACGTGCCCCATCTCATGCGCGATCAGGCCGCCTATGGTGTCAAAGTGATCATCCGGATCGCTACCCGTCAGCTTGACTTCAAAGGCATCCTCGACCCGCTCCAGGGTCGTGTCGCCGCTGACTCGGTAGCTGTGGTCGACTAAGGCAAAGATGTCACCCTCGTCTTCTGCGGTGTCAAATTCGTCCTCGATTTCACCTACGATTTGCTCCAGCACATCTTCAATCGTGATCAGACCGGCAACACGACCAAACTCATCGATGACGATGGCTTGATGGTTGCGGTTGCTCTGAAACTCACGCAGCAGATCGTTCAGGCCTTTGCTTTCCGGTACAAAAACAGCCGGTCGCAAGAGCGCCCTGATATTGAGCTCAGGCGCACGCTGCAGCTTGAGCAGATCCTTCGCCATCAGGACACCGATGATATCTTCGCGCTCGTTTTGATAGACCGGGAAACGCGAGTGCGCGGTATCGATGACACCGTGCAACATGGCGTCGTAGGGATCGTCGATGTTCACCAGATCCATGCGTGTTGCCGGCACCATGACGTCGCCTGCGGTCATGTCCGCCATACGAATCACACCTTCCAGCATGGCGCGCGATTCGGCCCCGATGATGTTATTTTCTTGCGCCTCGACCAGCGTTTCAATCAACTCGGCCGTGGAATCCGGACCCGGGTTGATGAACTCAACCAGTTTCTGCAAGAAGGTGCGCTTGTCTTCCCGATCAGGAGTTCGCGCGGGATGAGGGTCTGACACAGGGCAAAGCGCAGGACATGCAGTTGTTGACGACCCTGTAGGATAGCGGATCGCGGTGCGAACGGTTTGACCAGCGTGGACAGCAAGCTATTTGGGGTCGCTGCCCATGACATCCTGTAGGCCACGTCGGATCCCCGGCATCTCGGCCAGCAAGTCCCAGAATTGCTTGACCTGAACCTTGATTCGGTAGTCGGCTTGCGCCATCTGTTCTGCCACCATTTCGCTCAGTTGGCTGTCCAGGTTGGCGGGCTCCAAATTCAAATGCGCCTCAGACTCGGCGCCGTCGCGCTCCACCGTGGCGCCTGCGTTGGTGGCAATCTTGAGCATCGCGGTGTTCTCGCTCAGGGCATGGATGAACAGTCGGCTCACGCCTGCGTTGCGCGCCGACATCACGGCCCGTTCAAACAAGTGAGCGCCATAGCCGCGTCCGCGCGCCGCCTTCAGCACCGAGACGCCAAATTCCGCGCAGGTGGTGAGACCAGGCTCCACTGTAAAAGCCAGATGTGCCATGGCAAGCAACTCGAGACGCCGGTTATAGATGCCGAAGATTTCGTCGCGCTCAAAATTCAGCGAATCCACATAGCTTTGAATTTGCACGTCATTGGCCGGAAAACCAAAGCGCAGATAACGATCATGCGGCTCCAGCGCCGTCAGGTGCCGCAAGACGCGCTGCCTGTGCCTGACGCTGAGGGTGCGGATCGGCACCAACACCGGCGCCGGCCTCGACGCTAAGGGAGGTCCCGCACCTTGCGTAGGTGGTCGCAGGACGCCCTTCCCCGCTTCCAACGAGGCTCTTAGTAAGTCAATTGGTTCGATCATGGGTAGCATGATAAGGGTTTTCCCCTAGACTGCTTCACCCAATGTCTACGGCAACTCACAGCGGCAAGGCGGTGGTCGCTTTGACCCGGTCAAGCACGAAGCTGGTCTTGCAGTCCTGCACACTGGGATGTTTTAGCAGGGTTTCCATCACGAAACGTGAGTACGCACTCATGTCGCGAACCACAACTCGCACGAAATAGTCCATTTCGCCACTCAGGGCATCGCACTCCACCACTTCGGGCCAGGTTTGCACACTGGAACGAAACAAATCGCGCGGATTGGCCTGGTGATTCTCCATGCTCTTTTCCAGGCGCACATGAATATGAGCCATCAAACCCAATCCGACGGCCTCGGGTTTCAGTAGCGCCACGTAGCGGTCAATCACGCCTTGCGACTCCATGCGCTTGACCCGGCGCAGTACCGCGCTGGGCGACAGATTGACCATTTCCGCCAGTTGGTCAAAGGTGGCACGCCCGTCGCGTTGCAATTGACCCAAAATGAGTCGGTCAAGCTTGTCTATGGTTTCCATTGAGCAAATTGTGCAGTTTTATTGTGGGGATCGCAAATGCAGCGGCACTGTCGAGCACAGCGAACAACCGCGATGGCGGTTCCGCCTCCCCCACACAACACACCCGAGCTTGAGTCGACCCACGGCGCGAGGCGCCAGAGGCCTGCCCGGCTGGACGATAATCAGCGGCCCTACACCTTTGGAGACCTTTTCCATGCTTCGTCACGCTCTTGCGACCGGCGCCATTGCGCTCAGCCTGGTCTCGCATGCACAGGCCGCGACTTTGCGCGTCGCCAATCAGGGAGACGCTCTGTCCATGGACCCGCATTCCTTGGCCGAGGCGGTGCAACTGGCTTTCACGGGCAACATTTACGAGGGCTTGGTGGCCTATGACGCGCAGTTGAAACTGGTGCCGTCCTTGGCGCACAAGTGGAGTGTCGTCAAGCCAACGGTGTGGCGCTTTGAGCTGCGCAAGGGCGTGCAGTTTCACGATGGTCAACCCCTGACCGCTGACGACGTGGTGTTCTCCATTGACCGTGCGCGCGGAGAGGGCTCGGACATGGCGGGCAACCTGACGTCCATCAGCGCGGTGCGAAAAGTCGATGCCAACTCGGTGGAAGTGCAAACCAAAGAGGCCAATCCGATCCTGCCAAACTTGCTGGCAACCATCTACATCATGAACCGGGCCTGGGCTGAGGCCAATGGCGCAGTAAAGCCGGTGGACCGGCGCAAGGGCACCGAAAACGCAGCTTCATTCAGGGCCAACGGCACCGGAGCGTACCGCTTGCGCGAACGCCAGCCCGGCGTGCGGACGGTTCTGGTACGCAACGGCAACTACTGGGGGAAGATTGAGGGCAACGTGACGGACGTCGTGTTTCAGCCCATCGTCAACGATGGCACACGCGTGGCGGCCCTGTTGTCCAATGAAATCGACTTGATCGACCCAGTACCGCTGCAAGATGTGGCTCAATTGAAAACCCACAAACAGATCAAGATCATGCAAGGCCCGGAGGCGCGCGTGATATTCCTGGGCTTCGACCAGAAACGCGACGAGTTACTGTATTCCAACGTCAAGGGCAAGAACCCATTCAAGGACAAGCGAGTGCGCCAGGCGGTGTACCAGGCTATTGATACCGCCACCATCATCGACAAGGTGATGCAGGGGGCAGCAAAGCCGGCCGGCCTGATGGTGGCCGAGGGTATGCAAGGCTACGCCGCCGCGCTCGACAAGCGGCTGCCGTTTGATCCGGTCGCCTCGCGCCGTTTGCTGGTCGAAGCGGGCTACCCCGACGGTTTTGAGGTCACCCTCAACTGCCCGAATGACCGCTACGTGAACGATGCACGTATTTGCCAGGCGGTGGCGGCCAATTTGGCCCGGGTCGCCGTCAATGTCAAAGTTCAGGCCGATCCAAAGGCGCTGTACTTTCCCAAGGTACTCAAGCGTGACACCAGTTTTTTCATGGTCGGCTGGATTCCGGCCGCCTACGACGCGCACAACGCACTGGCCCTGCTGATGTCAACGCCCAATGGCGGCCAGGGCTCGTGGAACATGGGTGCCTACAGCAACCCGAAGCTCGACGCGCTAACTCAAGTGATTGGTTCAGAAACCGACCTGCTAAAACGAACCAAGCTGATGCAGGAAGCGCTGCAGCTCCACCGCGACGATATTGGCCACATTCCCCTGCACCAACAGGCTCTGGCCTGGGGTATGCGTGCCAACGTTGAAGCCGTGCAACGCTCGGACAATTACATGTTCTTCCGCTGGATATCGGTGCGCGATAGCAAGCAGGCGAAGTGACCTGCGTCAAAGCGGTTTGCGCGCGGACCAGATCTGAGATGGTGCTGCATCAAGCATTGCAGCACCCAAAAATCGCACTGTTTGTGTTCCCGCGATCGTCATTCTCAGCACCGGCATCTTGAAATATCCGTAAATAGCCTTATCATTAGCACTCACATGAGTTGAGTGCTAACAGGCTCCTGTCCTGCCAAGCGATTCACTTCAAGTTACTGGGCACGGGTTCGTAGGACCTGTTGCTCGTGTTTTCAACCTCTGTTTCAAATTCAAGGAGATCCTATGAAACTGCGTCCTCTGCACGACCGCGTCATTGTCAAGCGCGTGGAAAACGAAACCCGCACTGCCTCTGGCATCGTCATTCCCGATAGCGCCGCCGAAAAGCCCGATCAGGGTGAAGTGTTGGCCGTCGGCCCCGGCAAGAAGAACGACAAGGGGGAACTGAGCCCCATGGCCGTCAAGGTCGGCGACCGTGTCCTGTTCGGCAAGTACAGCGGCCAGACCGTCAAGGTTGATGGGGACGAACTGCTGGTCATGAAAGAAGACGACCTGTTCGCCGTTGTCGAGAAGTAATTGCTACTGCGCGACTCATATGCGTCGTTGCGCAGTGCTCGGAATCCTCACGTACAGGAAGTACGATGCGGTTCCTGCGCGCTGTGCGCCTAGCCTCTGAGCCGCTCGCTACGCAATTCGTCCCCAACAACTCAGTTCCTAACTATTTTGAATTTATTGGAGTCATATCATGGCAGCAAAAGATGTAGTTTTCGGCGGCGAAGCCCGCGCACGCATGGTCGAGGGTGTCAACATCCTGGCCAA
>CAYHDD010000016.1:0-7540 GCA_964355195.1 uncultured Rhodoferax sp.
AGCCTGGCGGGCGCCGTGCAAGACGTCACCATGACCGTGAGCAAGGTCGGCACCAGCACCCTGACGGTGGCCAAAGATACCAGCAGCGTGCAAAGCGCCATCACCACGTTTGTCAGTGCCTACAACAGTTTGCAGACGGTGTCCAAGCAACTGAGCGCCTACGACGCCACTAAGAAGATCGGTGCCGCACTTTTGGGTGACTCGGTGCTGCGCAACATCGAGGTTGGCATCCGGTCTGCGCTGACCGGCGCGAAGACGGACGACGGCAGCGGTCTGACGACGTTGTCGCAGATCGGGCTTTCGTTCCAGAAGGACGGCACCCTGGCAATCGACTCGACCAGCGCGACCAGCGCGACCACCTGGAACAACCCGGTCAAGCTGAGTACCGTGCTGGGCAGCAAATTGAGCGGTGTTGCCAACCTGTTTTCAGGCACCGACGGCTACGGCACCAAGCTGGCGGCCTTGATCAGCACCTATACCGATAGCACCGGGACCTTGTCAGCGGCCACCAAGGGCGTCAATACCAGCCTGGACAAGCTGAGCAAGCTGTACACCGCAAGCACAGAGCGGATCGACGCCACGGTGGCGCGCTACAAGGCGCAGTTTACGCAGCTCGATCTGATGATCAGCCGCATGAACCAGACCAGTTCGTATCTGACGCAGCAGTTTGATGCCATCAATAACACAACCAAGTAAGGAGAACATCATGTATGAGCCCAACCCCATGTCTCGCAACGGTGCCAGAACCTACGCGCGGGTCGGTCTTGAAACCGGCGTGATGAGTGCCTCGCCGCACCAGCTGATTTCACTCCTTTTCAGCGGCGCCAAAACGGCGATCAACATGGCGCGCCATCACATGGCACAGCATGAGATTGCGGCCAAGGGCAATGCGATCTCAAAAGCCATTAACATCGTCGAGAATGGCCTGAAGATCAGTTTTGAAGCCGAAGCGGGCAATAAGGCGGGTGCCGCGCTGGTGGCCAATTTGATGGCGCTGTTCGATTACATCAGCAAGCGTCTTTTGCAGGCCAACCTGCGTAACGACGCTGCGCTGCTGGAAGAGGCGGACCGTCTGCTTGATACTATCAGCTCGGCTTGGCGCGAAATTGATCCGCAGCACCGTCAACATGCACAGGTGGCGGCCAGCGCGTCGACGCCAATGCGATCTACTCTTGGAGCTTGAGATGGGTTGTCAAAGCGAAGTCATGCACTGCTACGAGCAGATTGCACCCATTACCGAACGAATGCTATTGCTGGCGCGCACCGGTCAATGGGGCGATCTGCCCCTGCTGGAGACCCAGCAAAGCGACTATGTGGCTCGCCTGCGCTTGATCGAGCCCGAAGAGACGCTCAGTGAGGCACAGGTGGCGCGCAAGTACCAGTTGCTGGGCCGCATTAAAGCGCATCAGGACGAGCTCACCGCCCTGGTGCTGCCGCAACTGATGGAACTGGGCAAGGTACTCAAGAACATGGCGCAGCAGAACCTGCTGCAAAACGCCTATAGCTGGACCAACGAGCCATTGTCATGAGCAGTGTCACGCCGTTGCTCGACACTTTGTTGGCGACACGGCTGGCACAGCGTCTTGACCTGGTGCCGCTGAAAGCGCAGGTCGACTTGGCCGATCCGGGTTTTGCGAACCAGGTGGAATTGGTGACCAACGATGTACGCTTGAATTCGCGCGAGGGTCTGCAACAGCAGCTGGGTGTGGCCACTAATGGTGGCTCGGCCAACAATCTCGGTGCGGGACCTCGATCGGGGCAGGGCGAAAACGTCACTTTGAGTGCGGTGGCGCGTGCGCTGACTGCCATTCTGGATCCCCCGGGCGACGCGACACCAAGAATATTTGGCAGTGCCGCACTGTGGTCTGATTCCGAGCCGCCTGATACACAGAAGCTGGCGGCTGGCCTGGCTCGAACTGTCGCCGGTTCAGGTCTATTTTATGAGTCGCATCTGCAACAGTACGCCGCGGGGACACGAACGCTGGCACAAATGGCCCAAGAGCCGCAGGCCCAACTCAACACCCTGGCAGGGCAGCCAAATTCCTCTGTCGTTCAGGTCGATCGCAACTCCTCAGTGCAGGGGTCGGCGAGCTCAGTCAATATGACGGTTTCAGATCCTTCCGTCGCAACAATTCACCCGGCAGCCGCGGCGTTGGTGCGCCAGCAGCTTGAATTGCTGGCGCAGCCGCAGTTTCGCTGGTCGGGCGAAGCCTGGCCCGGTGCAGCAATGGAATGGGACATTGCGGAAGACGAAAAGGACAAGAACCGTGGCGAAGCTGACACCGATACGCCGGCGTCTCGCTGGAGCACCCGCATCGCCATGCAATTGCCAAGACTCGGCAACGTTGAAGCGCGTCTGAGCATCTCCGGCAGCACGCTACAACTGCGCTTGGGGGCCAGCCAGCAGGCCACGGTCAGCCTGCTGAATGTAGCGGGCAATGAGTTGCCCGCGCGTCTTGACGCACAGGGCCTGCAATTGACCGGACTAAAGGTTGCATGGTTGGCGGCAGCACCTTCGGCAAATCCATGATGTACCAAGCGCAAGACGGCAGGCCGCTGGCAGTTGCCTTGTCACACGCCAAGGACATGACGCCTGTCGTTGTGGCCAAAGGCTACGGCGTGGTGGCTGAGTCGATTATCAGGGTTGCACGCGAAAATGGCCTGTACGTGCATTCTTCGCCAGACCTGGTGAAATTGTTGATGGATGTGGATCTTGACGCGCGGATTCCACCCCAGTTGTATGTGGCGGTGGCAGAAGTGCTAGCATGGCTGCACCATCTTGAGACCGGAGCGGCCACCAAGGATTACATTGACGCCATCAATCGTTTGAATCTGAATTCCCATTGAATTGAACAGAAAACATGAACGAGGAACTCAAGCACCTACCCTATCTAACCCCCAACGAGGTGGCTCAGTGGATGATGGTCTCACCGGTCACGGTGCGCGGTTGGTCGCAGAAAGGCTTGTTGCAGGCCGAAGTTACCCCCGGCGGGCACCGCCGCTATCGGCGTGAGGAGGTGGAGCGGTTTGCGCGGCAGACGAACCCGGTAGGCAACAAAGGGCCTCTGCGCATCCTGATCGTGGATGACGACCGCCCGGTGGTGGGTTTTCTCAAGGAACTGCTGAACGGCGGGAGCCATCAGACCCTGGTGGAGACCGCGCACGATGGCTTTGAGGCGGGCCGCAAGGTACATGCCTTTACGCCGGACATTGTGTTGCTGGACTACATGATGCCGGGAATCAAGGGCAGCGAAGTCTGTCGTCAGATCAAGCAGATGCCAGGGCCATCAGTGCGCGTGATTGCCATGAGCGGCTATCTGAATCCGCAAACCGAGGCTGAACTGCTGTCGGCCGGTGCCGAGTGCTGTCTTGCCAAGCCGATCGATACCAACCGCTTGCTCAAGCTCATAGGTCTTGAGGCCTAGAGAGTGAGAGACCGGAAGTGAATCAGAAAGCGCAGCGGACCCAGTCTGAACGGCAAAATTTTAGAACGCAACCGGTAGCGCCAGAAGGGCTGCGGCTACGCTACCAGCTTGCCCTGGTCACCGGTTTGGGGGCCTTGGCGCTGCTCGTCGTGCTGCTGCCAGCGGGCTTCGTGAGTATCAGTCCCGGGATTTACCTTTCAATCCATCTGGTGCTGGAGTTTCTCTGCATCGTGCTGGTAGTCCTTGTTTTTTCGACCGTATGGCACACCCCGGCAAGAGAGGTTTCAACTTCCTATTTGTTGATTGCAGTCGCTCTTTTTTGTGCCGGTTGGCTCGATTTCTCGCAGGCACTTCTATTCAAGGACCTGCCGATCCAGACGACTCCTTTCTCTGTTGACCAAGGTGCGTCTTTGTTACTGGCCGCACGATTGGTTGTGGCGCTGACTTTGCTTTGGGTCGGCTTTTACCCACAACTCGGTCCATCGCCAGCCTGGCTGCGTTTTGGAATCTTCTCAGGCTTTACAGCACTGTGTCTGTTGATCGCGTGGGCGGTTTTCTTTCAACCAAGCCTGGTTCCAGTGGTTCGATGGGAAAATCGGGGGGCAACACAGCTCGGTAGTGGGTTGGAATGGTTGGTCATAGGTCTGTTTGTGCTGGCCGCCTGGCGTGCCTACCGGCTGTCGAAGCGCTCAGCAGAAGAGGTTTTGTCATTGCTCTTCGGTGCCGTGGCCATCAGCGGTCTGAGCGAGGTACTGGTGAGTCAGCGCGTCGGGGCCAGCGATCTTTGCAATCTTCTCGGTGACTTCTACAAATTTGTGAGTTACGGTCTGTTCTATCAGGCCATGTTTGTGATTTGCGTGAACCGGCCTTACGACAAATTGACCGCTCAGATTCAGTTCCGTCGCAAGAGCGACCAAACGCTGCGCACACAGGCGTTAGCGCTCGACTCTACCCTGACACCGGTTATCGTGACCGATCTGCAAGGCCGCATTCAGTGGCGCAACCGGGCCAGCCTGGCGCTGCTCGGCAAGCGATCATCAGACGTCGAGCCCGGCTCTTCGCTGTTTGCTGCGCCCGTCACCCCTGATCCAGTGGTGGCCGAGAGGATCCGCGCGACGGTCCAGGTTGGGGGTGTTTGGCAAGGACTGGTTTACCTGAAGGATCAGCGCGGCCTGGACATCATTCTGGATCGAACTGTCACCCCTGTGCGTGATGAAAATGGCGTGCCGCAGGGCTACGTCTCGGTGGCAGAAAATGTGACGCAAAGAGAGTTCGCACAGATGCAATACCAGCGCGTCATTGGTATGGCGATCGACGGATTCTGGGTGGCGGGGGCAGACGGTCGGCTGCTTGAGGTCAATGAGGCTTACGCCAGGATGTCGGGCTACACGGTTGACGAATTGCTGACGATGCACATCAGCCAGTTCGAGTCGAATGAGGCTCTGGACGATCTCCAAAGTCATATGGAAAAGATTGTACGACTCGGAAAAGATCATTTTGAGACCCGCCATCGTCACAAACTAGGGCATGAATTCGCGGTCGATGTTTCTGTTCTTTACGACCCGGTGCCACAGCATTTCTATTCGTTCGTGCGCGACCGTACAGAGATGGTGCAGGCTGCTGCAACCAGGAAAGCGCTTGAACGCCAGTTGCAGCAGTCGCAGAAGGTAGAGCAACTTGGACAATTGACCGGTGGCATTGCGCATGATTTCAACAACAGTCTGGCAACCATTTTGGGCTACTCAAGGCTGGCGCTGGACCGGTTTGTGCCAGACAAGGAAAGCAAACTTGCCAGTTATTTGAATGAGGTGGTTTCAGCCAGCGAGCGTGCGCGTGACCTGATCGCGAAGATGCTGACATTTGCGGGTACGCGGTCCAGCCTCACCACCGAAGTGATTGCAGCCTCTGACGTCTTGCACAAGGTTGTCAACATGATGCGGGTGTCGGTACCGTCGAGCATTCAGATCAAGAGCTGGATCGAAGACGAGCTGTACATTTGCATCGACCCGGGTGAGCTCAATCAGATACTGGTCAACCTCATCGTCAACGCGCGTGATGCAATCGGCGAACACGGTGTCATCGACATTCTGCTGCATCAAACTGACGTCGATGGTGAGATTTGTGCAGCTAGCCATTCGGTTTTGTCTGGCTCCTTTGCAGCAATCGAAGTTTCAGACAACGGCGGCGGCATTGCTGAGGAGCACATGTCTCGCTTGTTCGATCCGTTCTACACGACCAAAGAGGTTGGCAAGGGCACCGGGCTGGGTTTGTCGATGGTGCAGGGCATTTTGAGGCGCTGCGGCGGCTTCGTCGTAGTCAAGTCACAGCCCGGTACCGGAAGCTGGTTTCAGTTGTTGTTCCCCATTGCAGAGGCGTCAGATCGAGTCGGTGAGCGGCAGAAAGCTGAGCCTGGCAGCAAACTGGGCACGGGACAGCTCATATGGGTGGTTGACGATGAACCTTCAGTGGCGCGCTATTTGGGTGAATTGCTGGGAGATTGGGGCTACAGCGTCAGGTTGTTTAACCACCCGACCCGTTTGCTGGCGGCGTTCGAGTCGGAGGGGAGCGAGGTCGAGCTGGTGATTACGGATCAGACCATGCCTGGCCTGACTGGTCTTGAACTGGCAGGAAAGCTGTGCGCTTTGCGTCCCGATCTGTCCATTGTCCTGTGCAGTGGTTACACGGACGCGGTTGCACAGGAGCAGATGCGGCGGCTTGGAATTCGTCGATATCTGATGAAGCCGCACAATCCCAAGGAGTTGCGCGAGGCCGTGGCCGAAGCGTTCTCGCAAACCAAGGCGTCTACTTCTTCATAAGAAACGTTGATAACGATTTATTGAATTAAAACAAATAAATCGCTTAAATCGCTATACACGATCATTTCGATGCGATACACTTCATTACGCAAATTACTTCTGAGTCAGTTCTTAGCCAGTTGACTCACCAGGAATTTCGGGGCTACAGAGGGGATTCAGGTGTTGGACTTGTATCTTTTCAGTAACAAGCAAGTGTCATCTTAGGAGCACGAAATGATGGAAACCGGCAATACCAACGAAATCGGCGATTTGAACTTGGCCTACCTGCTTTTGGCGCAGCGGTTGGTGAGAGAGGATATTGCCTCGGCAATGTTCCGTATGGGCATGAGCCGGGAACTGGCCGATCTTCTCGGAAATCTTTCGCTGGCTCAAATTGTGAAGCTGGCCACCTCAAGCCTGCTGTTGTGCAGGTTCAGGTTTGACGATCACCCGATTCTGTCGGCACTGACGCATGACATGAAGACCATGACGCTACAGCAGGCGCATACCGCCATTCTGCTGTCCGGACAGCCGGCTGCGGCGACCATGTGATGCTGCGTCCTGTCTGCGTTGCCAGGCTAACACACTCCTCGCGAGGCTGAGCGCACGATGGTTGTCAAGAGCGTCATTCACGAGGCACAGGATATTGCGCTTGCGATTGACTTGATTCATCTTGGCGCACGTCTGCAATTTTTGGAAGCAGAAACCAGCTTGAGTCGGGATCGCTTGATCAAGCTGTACAAGGAAATCAAGGGCGTTTCACCACCCAAAGGGCTGCTACCATTTTCCACCGACTGGTTCATGACATGGATGTGCAACATCCATGCTTCGATGTTCTACAACATCTATCGATTCATGATGACCGAAGGCGGGTGCACGCGAATTTCTGCCATCATAAAGAGCTATAGGCTCTACCTCGAACAGATAGCGCTGCAAGGCGGCGAACCAGTCCTTGATTTCACAAGGGCCTGGACCCTGGTTCGTTTCTTTGATAGTCACATGCTGCAACTGAGTACCTGCACGCGTTGCACCGGTCAATTCGTTGCCCACGCACACGATTCCAAGAGCAACTATGTGTGCGTCATGTGCCACCCGCCATCGCGTGCGGGCAAAACAAGCAGGGGCAAACCGCTTGTGCCGCCGGCTCCAATCAGCAACAAGGAAGAAAAAGACATCACGACTTCGTCGCAGTGGCTGGCCGAAGTGATGAAAGGCGTGCGGACCTGAATAACAGCAGGATCGTGCAGAGTTCTTGCAAGACATAGATATTTCACCGAGAAAAAATCGTGCTGGTCATTGTTGGTTATGTGATCGTGCTGG
>CAYHDD010000016.1:7640-14680 GCA_964355195.1 uncultured Rhodoferax sp.
GATCCGTTCGAAATCGGGGAACTGATGGAGCACGAGCTTGAAACCTACAAGCATGAGGGGGAAGTTCCCGCGCACGCCCTGGCTCGGGTGGGGGATGCGTTTCCGGCTTTGGGAATTGTATCGGCCGTGCTGGGTGTAGTGCATGCGCTGGCCTCTGCTGATCTGCCGCCCTCAGAGATGGGGCAGTTGATTGCCCACGCCATGGTGGGCACCTTTCTGGGCATCCTGCTGTCCTACGGATTTGTGTCGCCGCTGGCAACCCTGATTGAGCACCATGTGGCCGAATCGCTGAAGGTCTACCAGTGCATCAAGGTCACGCTGTTGGCCAGTCTGAATGGCTACGCGCCTCAGTTGGCAGTGGAATTTGGTCGAAAGATCCTTTGTTCAACCGAGCGGCCTTCTTTTACCGAACTCGAGGGGCACGTTCGTGAAGTCAAGAACCGTTGACCCCCACAGTGCAGAACCACCATGACTGAAGCTGCCCGCCGCATCATCATCAAGCGCCCGGTCATAGGCGGCGGACACCACGGCGGTGCCTGGAAGATAGCGTTTGCCGATTTCATGACCGCCATGTTTGCGTTCTTCCTTGTCATGTGGCTGCTCGGCAATTCCTCAAAGCAGCAGTTGGCCGGTATTGCAGAGCAGTTCAAGATGCCGCTCAAGGTGGCGATCTCTGGCGGCAAGAAGAGTGGAACCAGCACCAGCGTGATTCCAGGTGGCGGCGCCGATCCGATGAATATGTCCGGAGAGGGCAAGAAATCGGACGGTGAGGCACAAGAGGCAAGCCGTGAAGATGTGAACCGCTTGACCGAGCTCAAGCAACGCCTCAACGACATGATAGAAGCCAATCCTGTGCTCAGGCAGTTCCGTCATCAGCTTCTGCTTGACATCACGCCAGAAGGACTGCGAATTCAGATTGTTGATAGCCAAAACCGGTCTATGTTCGACCGCTCAAGCGCTGTGGTATTAGGGCACATGCGCATGATTTTGCAGGAGCTTGGACCTGTACTCAACGAGCAGCCGAACAAGATTACCCTGTCCGGTCATACCGACTCAACGCAGTACCCGAGAGGCGACAAATCGTACAGCAACTGGGAGTTGTCTGCGGACCGGGCGAATGCCTCGCGCCGCGAGCTGTTAGCCGGCGGGATGAGTGACAAGAAGGTGCTGCGTGTCATGGGTGTTGCCGCGAGCATGCACTTGAAGCAGGATGACCCCTTTGCGCCGATCAATCGTCGTATCAGCATCGTGGTGCTGAATCAAAAGGCACAGGCCGAAATTGAGGCGGCGAATGCCGCGAATCCGGCCACCGCCACCGACGGCGCCAAGGTGAGCGTCAACCCAGCAAGCGCGCAGCCGACACCGGTTGGACAAACGGACGCCAAGCTGCCAGTGCTTCAGTCTGAAAAGAAGATTTAGCCAAGAACGAAAGACAGTGCCGATATGGACATCAAGCAGTTTTATCAGACCTTTTTTGAAGAAGCCGATGAGTTGCTGGCGGAGATGGAACTGCTTCTGTTGGGGCTTGATCTGGAGGCACCGGACAGCGAGCATCTGAATGCGATATTTCGGGCCGCCCATTCCATCAAGGGGGGTGCGGCGACTTTCGGCTTTGTGGCACTTACCGAGACGACGCACTTGCTTGAAAACCTGCTCGACAAGGCGCGCCACGGGCAATTGATACTCAGTGGGAAGATGATGGATGGCTTTTTGGAGACCAAAGACGTGTTGCAAAAACAATTGAGTGCTTACCGGTCTGACGATGTTCCTGAGCCCGCCATGGTGGAACGAATTTGCGCGGTGCTGCGGCAGTTGGCGCTTGAGGCGGCAGGTGAGGTGGCAGGGGCCGCGCCCGTAGCACCACTACAGAAAATGCCGGTTGCCGCAGCCGTTGCAGCCCCCGTCATCGCGCCCGTCTTCGCGCAGCAAGCGGTTGCACCGGTGGTATCGGCAGGGCGCACCTTGAAGGTCTGTTTTTCCAAAGTTTCGGAGAGTGATCGAAAACTGCTCAGCGAAGAGTTGACGAATTTGGGCTCCGTGCTGGAGCAAATTCAATCCGATGACAGCTTGACGGTCCGACTGGAAACCGGCTGCGAGGCCGATGACGTGATTGCCGTATGTTGTTTCATTGTCGAACTCGATCAGATTGACATCAGTGAAGAAGGTGAGCCTGCCAGGCTGCCGGAAGCCGTGCCGCTCCCGCAAGCACAGGTGACGCCGGATATTGTGCCGGCCACACCAGTGAAAGATCCGCCTGCCGAGCCTGCGCCGGTGCCCCCCACCAGGGTCGCGGCCAAAGTCGCGGCGGCGCCGGCGGCGGCAGGCAGTGCCAAAGAGTCCGGCTCGATCCGGGTAGACGTTGAGAAGGTCGATCAGATCATCAACCTGGTTGGCGAACTGGTGATTACCCAGTCGATGTTGACGCAGACCGCAGCAATACTTGATCCGGTGACACACGAGCGCCTGCTGAGTTGCATGGGGCATCTGGAGCGCAACGCGCTGGCCCTGCAGGCATCGGTCATGTCGATCCGGATGATGCCCATGGACTATGTCTTCAGCCGCTTCCCGCGATTGATACACGACTTGTCATCAAAGCTGGGCAAGCAGGTCCAACTGGTAACGGTCGGCAAGGAAACCGAACTGGACAAGAGTTTGATAGAGCGCGTCATTGATCCGATTACGCACCTGGTCCGTAACAGTCTTGACCACGGTATCGAGAGTCCGCAGCAGCGCCTTCTGGTCGGCAAGGACCCGGCTGGACGATTGACCCTGTCAGCGCAGCATCAGGGTGGCAGCATTGTGATCGAGGTGCGCGACGACGGTGGTGGTTTGCCGAGGGAGAAAATTCTGGCGAAGGCGATTCAGCAGGGCATGGCGGTTGATGAGAGCATTTCCGACGACGACTTGTGGCAATTGATATTTGCCCCTGGCTTCTCTACGGCGGAGGTGGTCTCGGATGTCTCGGGTCGTGGCGTCGGCATGGATGTAGTGAAACGCAATATCCAGGAAATGGGCGGGCACGTTGAAATCTCATCCAGGCTGGGGCAGGGCACCAGCATGAAAATCGTTCTGCCGCTGACGCTGGCCATCCTCAACGGCATGTCGGTGAAGATTGGCACCGAGATCTACATTTTGCCCCTCAACTACGTCATTGAGTCCTTGCAACCGGCAGCCAACGATATTCACTCGATCACTGGTGATGAGCATGTACTGCATGTTCGAGGCGAGTATCTGGCGCTGATTGAACTGCACAAGATGTTCGGGGTTGCCGATGCGGTTCGCGAGCCGACGCAGGGCATTGCGGTGATTGTGCAGACGGAGGGGACCCGCTTTGCACTGCTCGTGGACGAGTTGGTCGGTCAGCATCAGGTGGTGGTCAAGAACCTTGAGACCAACTACCGCAAAGTGACGGGTATTTCTGCAGCAACGATACTGGGGGATGGCAACGTTGCCTTTATTATTGACGTAGTCGGTGTACGTCGATCAGCGCGGGGGACTGCATTTCAGTAAAGCCTGCCACGCAGCAATTCTTTGACAATCCTCGGCCATGGCCTCTTCAATCGTGTAACTATCTGCAATGATTAAGAAGATCTCTGTCGACCAGCTCAAACCAGGTATGTTCGTGCATGACATGGACTGTGGTTGGATGGAGCACCCATTTCTGACGGGCTCTTTCAAGGTCCGCGGCGACAAGGACATCGAGAGGATGATCGGCTACGGTATTCGCGAGCTCTATATTGATTCCGAAAAAGGTCTGGACGTGACCGATGCCCCGACCCAGGCTGAGGTCCAGAGCAGTATCAATCGCGAGGTAGCTGAGGTTGTCGAGAAAGTCAAAGACATAGAACCTGTTTCGCTACACGAGGAAATCGACCGAGCCAAGGTGGTGCTCGCCGAAGCCAACAAGATCATCGGCGAGCTGATGCAGGGTGTACGCCAGGGCAAACAAATTGAGCAGGAAAAGGTGGACCCGGTTGTACAGCAGATGTCGGAGTCGATCCTGCGGAACAGGGATGCGCTCCTGAGCTTGTGCAGAATCAAGGAAAAAGACAACTACACCTTCCTTCATTCGGTCAGTGTCGGTGCGCTCTTGATGTGTTTCACGCGCGCATTCAGCATCAAGTCGGGTGACATGCAGCTGGTTGGTGTTGGCGGCATGCTGCACGACATTGGCAAAACCATGGTGCCAGACAGAATCCTCAACAAGGCCGGCCCGTTGACGCCCGACGAGTTGCTCACTATGCAGATGCATGTGGTATATGGGCAGAATATTCTGGCAAATGCGAAGGGGATCAGTCAGACCTCTTTTGACGTCGTTGCCCAGCACCACGAACGATATGATGGAAGTGGCTATCCGCTCAAGCTCAAAGCGATGGAAATGTCACTTTACGGGCAGATGGCATCGATTGTTGACGTGTACGATGCGATTACTTCTGATCGCTGTTACCGCAAGGCCATGGACCCAACGGTTGCGATCAGAAAGATGTTCGAGTGGAGCAAGTCGCACTTCGACCCTGAACTGATCCGGACCTTTGTCCGAACTATTGGCATCTACCCGGTCGGCACCCTGGTGAAGCTCGAAAGCGGCAGGATTGCGATCGTGATCAACCAGGATGGAAGGGATCTAACCAGGCCGATGGTACGTACCGTCTTTGATGCCAACAAGAATTGCTTTATCACGTCGGAAGACATCGATCTGTCCAAACCACTGGGGCAGGGCGGAGGAGACAGAATTCTCAGTCACGAGTCGGCCGCCAAGTGGGGCATCAACCCGCATCAGTTCGTTTAGCAACCTGTCGGACTTTGCACGTGGGTGCGTGCAAGGTCCGACAGGTTGCTAGGGACAAGCGCTAGATCGACTCGTGCAGCGTTGCGCGCAAACGGCTGATGGCTTGACTGTGGAGTTGGCTGACCCGGGACTGATTGACTCCCAACACGGCACCTATTTCGCGTAGATTGAGCTCTTCTGTGTAGTACAGGTTGAGTAACAACTGCTCGCGTTCTGGCAGGAGTTCGATGGCATCAACCAATCGACGCCGGAAGTCACCTTTGAGTAACTTTGTCAAAGGCTCGTCGAGCATGCTCTCGGCACTGCGGCTTTGGCGGTCCAGGAAGGTGTTTTCGTGGTCTTCGCGGTCAAAGTCTTCGTAATAGACCAACTGGCAGCCTTGTATTTCCTGTAGCAAATGTTGATAGCTCCCCAGCGACATCTGCAACGCCTGTGCGATCTCGCCTTCTGTCGGCGGGCGTCCGAGCGTTTGTTCCTGTGCACGAATCGCCGTCGAAACGCTGCGCGCGGACTGCCGTAAGCCACGCGACACCCAGTCGTTGGCGCGCAATTCGTCCAGCATGGCGCCGCGAATTCGTTGACTTGCGTAGGTTTCAAATTTGGCGTTCAGATCATCCTGAAAGCGGTTGGCCGCTTCGAGCAGGCCCAACATGCCCACCTGAATCAGATCATCGAGTTCAACACTGGCCGGCAGCTTTGCAATCAACTGCAAGGCCAGACGGCGAACCAGTGGCGTGTATTGTTTAAGCAACTCGGCTGGACCGGACTTGTCGATCTTCCCTTGAGCTGTGTACATGGATGATTCCTCCTACCTTCTTACCGATTGTGACATTCAACGATTGGCGTCTTCACCATTGCGTCTCCAACGCTGGCTTGCTTTCATTGTGAAGCGTCCCTGTTGCAAGCTTTGTTGATGGTGCGTCCAGCGGCACAGGCCACTGCCATTGCATTAAGTCCATCGCAATTTGTCGAAAATCGATGGCTGCTGGACTGGTCTGAAATGCTTCAACCACAGTCAGATTCAGCCGGCGCGCCTGTACCAGCCGCGGATCAGCCCGCACCCAGCCGGCGGACTCAAGTGTCAGTGCCAGATAGCGGCCGCTTGTATGCGCCAGATTGCTCAGTATGCGTTGTGCCTGGCCGGCATCGGTTGCGTAGTTGACCAGAACGCGCACGCGCTGCAGGGCGTGGGCATAGTGAAGCTTTTTGATGCATGCATACGAGTCTTTGATCGAGGCCGCGGTTGGCTGTAGTACGACCAGCACGCTGTGGGCTTTGGCAGCGAGTGGCGAGAGAGCTCCTTGCGGGTCCAGCACCGCGTCAATCAGCATCAGTTTTCCCTTGCGCTGGGCGAGCGTGGGCGCTGATCCGCAATGCTCATCATGCAGCAGCACATCGTTGCCCTGTTGCACCAGTGCTGCGGCCAGATTCGCCGTGACGCTGCTGACGCCCACGGCCGGGCCGCTGCCTACGACGGCCAATAGCCGTCCCGGGCTGCGGGCCATCAAGTGGCGCAACCCGTCAGCCTGATCAGTCGTCGCCGTCTTCACTGGCGAATCCTCGGTGTCTGCTCGCGACTGATGGAGTCGCAGGCAGGGGTGTTGGCCATGCCCAGACCTTGCTGGGAATTCTGTGTGAGAACCTCGATCAGTTCCTGGCATTGTGAGCGCAAACGCCAAATGGCTGCCGCCGCCGCCTGTTCGGTTTTCTGGCCAAGCGGTTGTGCCAACTCTTCAAGATCAGCCTCGCCTGGAACGAACAGTGAGCTGCGGCTCTTGGCGTGGAACACCTGCTCAATTAGGTCGCCGCGGCTGGCAAGCATTAGGTTCTCAGGAACTTTTTGACCATCGGAGACGTAATGCACCGCCAACTGGTGACGAATGGCCATGTCGATCAGCACACCCGGGTGCGTGGCCTCGTCAACTTTGGTGAAGATGCATCCTGCCAGGGCCGTGCTATTTGCGGTCTGCTCGGCGCAGCGGTAGGCCTCGACTACTTCGTTCAGCGTGTCACCATGACTGGTCGCGTTGAGCAGCAGAAGGCGCTTCACCTGGCGACTTGATCCGGACAACATGGCGATCTGGTCCGAGACCGCACGGTCGCGCTGGCTCATGCCCACCGTGTCAATCAGGACCATGTGCTTGTCCGAGAGGTCGAGCAGGGCTCGCTCAAGGTCAGCGGCGTCTTTGACGGCATGAACGGTTACACCCAAAATTTGACCATAGATCCGCAGCTGTTCATACGCGCCGAT
>CAYHDD010000017.1:0-14282 GCA_964355195.1 uncultured Rhodoferax sp.
TGAGCTACAACAACATTGCCGACGCCGACGCGGCCTGGGAATGTGTCAAGAGTTTCGACGCCAGCCAGGGTGCGGCTTGTGTCATCGTGAAGCACGCCAACCCATGCGGTGTCGCCGTCGGTGCCGATGCGCTGGAGGCATACGGCATGGCCTTGAGGACCGACCCGACCTCGGCCTTCGGCGGGATCATTGCGCTCAATCAGACCCTGGACGAAGCGACGGCCTTGCAGATCTCGAAGCAATTTGTTGAAGTTCTGATGGCGCCCGATTACACGCCCGAAGCGCTGGCTGTTTTCAAGAGCAAGGTGAATGTTCGCATTCTCAAGATCAACTTGCCGACGGGTGGCGCCAGCGACTGGGACATGGGTCGCAACGCGATGGACTTCAAGCGCATTGGCTCGGGGCTCTTGATGCAAACCGCCGATAACCACGAGTTGACTTTGGCCGATTTGAAGGTCGTGAGCAAGCTACAGCCAAGCAGCGAGCAATTGAAGGACCTGTTGTTTGCCTGGAAGGTGGCGAAGTTCGTCAAGAGCAACGCCATCGTGTTCTGCAAGGATGGCATGACCATGGGCGTTGGTGCCGGCCAGATGAGTCGGCTTGATTCGGCCCGCATCGCCAGCATCAAGGCCCAGCATGCCGGACTGTCGCTGTCAGGCACGGCCGTGGCAAGTGACGCATTTTTCCCGTTTCGCGATGGGCTGGACGTGGTGGTGGATGCCGGGGCTAGCTGTGTCATCCAGCCGGGTGGGTCGATGCGTGACAAGGAAGTCATCGATGCCGCCGACGAACGCGGTGTGGTGATGGTCTTCAGTGGCGTGCGCCACTTCAGGCATTGATCAGCCGCGGCAATTGGCGGGGACGTATTTGCCGGCCAAGGTGCCGAAGGTTCCGTGATTGACCACTGGATTTTGATCGGCCGAGTTGCAATTCCAGATAATTTGCCCGCCGGGGGGTGTTGAGGCGGTTGAGGTCCCGATCAGTCTGGCGCCGTCAGAGCTGCCAATGCGCGGTGCCAGTATCAGCGTGTTGGCTCCGTTCGGGGCGATGGCGCTGGTGTAGGTAATCGTGATCTGCCCGCGTGCGTCGTCGATGTCAACGCTGCTCACGTTGGCGGTTGGCGTTGGTGAGGTCCAGCCGGTACTGAGTGCCGCCCCCATCATGGCATTCTCCGTCACCCTGGCTCTTGCGGGTGAAGCCAGGATCAAGCCTTCACTGACCTTGGACCTGATCACATAGTCCTGATAAGCTGGTAGCGCCACGCCGGCCAGAATGCCGACAATCGCCACCACGATCATTAGCTCGATCAGCGTAAATCCGGACTGTCGCTGGTGTACTCCGATGACTTTCATGCTGCCGTTGTTGATGACGAAACCCGATGATCCAGTAAGCTGATAGAGCCGTCAAGGGCAGGCCCTTGACTCACATCGATTTGAAGACGTCGTGCGCGGCTGCCACGGTTGCAGCAATGTCGGCCTGGCTGTGCGCAGCGCTGACGAAGCCCGCTTCGTAGAGCGCTGGTGCAATGTAAATGCCACGCTCCAGCAGCCCATGGAACAGATGGTTGAAGCGTCGGCCGTCAGATTTCATGACCTGTGGGTAGTTTTGGGGCAGGTCCGGGAGCAGGAAGAAGCCGAACATGCCGCCTTCGCTGTCGGCGCTGAAGGGAACGCCTTGGGTGCCAGCGGCAGCCTTCAGACCCTCGACCAACAGACTGGTCTTGCGCGCCAGATCTTCAAAGAAGCCGGGCTTGCTGATCTCGTGCAGGGTGGCCAGGCCACAGGCGGTAGCGACCGGATTGCCCGACAGCGTGCCGGCCTGGTAAACAGCGCCCATCGGTGCAAGCTGCTCCATCACCGCACGTTTGGCGCCGAAGGCGGCCAGGGGCATGCCGCCGCCGATCACTTTACCCATGACCGTCATGTCGGGCTCAAAACCGGGCAGCTCACGCGCATAAACGCTTTGTGCGCTGCCCAGCGCAACCCTGAAGCCACTCATCACTTCGTCGAAAACCAGCAGCGCGCCGTACTCGGAACACAACTCGCGGCAGCGCTTCACAAAGGGCACCGAGGCGCGCACGAAATTCATGTTGCCGGCGATCGGCTCGATCATCAGGCAGGCGAGTTCCTTGCCATGCAAGGCGAATGCCTCGTCGAGTTGCGCTACGTTGTTGTACTCAAGAACCAGCGTGTGCTGCACCACTTCCGGGGGGACGCCAGCGCTGGTGGCGTTGCCAAAGGTTGCCAGGCCGGAGCCAGCTTTCACCAGCAGCGCATCGGCATGTCCGTGATAACAGCCTTCAAACTTGATCAGCTTGCTGCGACCGGTGGCGCCACGCGCCAACCGGATGGCGCTCATGGCTGCTTCGGTGCCCGAACTGACCAGGCGCACCATGTCCATCGAGGGTAGCAGTCGCAGTATTTCCTCGGCCAGTTGCACTTCGCGCTCGGTCGGCGCTCCGAAGGAGAATCCATCGAGCACGGCGTCCTGAACCGCTTTCACGACCGCCGGATGACCATGGCCCAAAATCATGGGACCCCAGGAACCGATGTAATCAATGAAGCGCTGCTCGTTGGCATCCCAAAAGTAGGCCCCCTGCGCACGTTTGACAAAGCGGGGGGTGCCGCCCACGGCCTTGAAAGCTCTCACCGGTGAGTTGACGCCGCCTGGAATGGACAGTTTTGCGCGCTCGAAAAGGGCTAGGTTGAGATCGGTCGAATGAGTCATGGAAGGGGCTTTCAGGCGTAGAACCAGGTCTTGTCGTGAGTCGCGACGAACAACGTGGCTTGGGTTCTTAGGGCAAAATGTCGATGCTTGTACGTGTTGTGCAATGCTGCCTTGATGGCGGGTAGGTATGGACTGCATTCTATGGGAAGGCACCTCGAATTGTGACCAGGAACAAGACCCACGCGTCTCGGAGCTAGGGGTGCAGACCGAACCATGCAAACCGTAAATATTTCCACCGACGAGCCCGAGCCGGACGCTGCACCGATGAGCCTGAACTCGTTTGAGCGGTGCTGGGTCGACCTGCCCCTGCCGCTGTCGACCACCGCTATGGCCTATAACAGCCAGCTACAGGCGCAAGTTGACAGCCGGATCTTGGCATTACTCCGATCGGGTGATCGAAGGGCGGCTCAAGCTATGGTTGACATCAGTCTGGGCCTCCTGGCTCAGCATCGTGACTTACTCCCCAGAGTCTTTTGGCAGATTGGGGCTGCCTATTTTGAAGCGGTTGCCCTCGGGCTTATCCAGGTCGAGTTCGCGAGCAAGAAAGTGCTGACCGCCATTGTCTTGCAGTACAGGGCGCTGGCTGCGGGGGCGAGCACGGTCTCTGAGAGCCTGCTGAGCGATTTGCTCATGCTCATTGAACGGGCGGCATCGGTGCCAGAGGCGGATGCGCCGGTGCTGAGTGCCGTTCAGCGGGCCTATGGTAGGAGTGAAGTCAATCTGTTGGAGAGCGAGCAGGAGGCCGTTGGCGCTGGCGAGGCCGCGCAAGGCGCGGCGGCGTGCGCGCGCTCCGGTCTGGAGGACCAGTTCAAGGTGATTGGCACCTTGCGCATCGATATCGCCGCCTTCAACAGCTACCTGAACGAGGCTGACGAATGGTCGCGCCGACTCCTGGTTGAGCTCAGTGAGTGGGCGCTCGAGTTGCATCAGCCGGTCTCTGAGGACAGCATTGCGCTGGCGCGTGCGTTGGCGACGAGCTCTGAGCGTATCGGGCTCGGGGCGGTCACACAGATGGCGAACGCGCTGGCCCAGGCGTTGCACAACGTCAGAACTTCGGCGCCGGGCAGGGCGCAGCAGGCGAGCCAAATGATTGAGGCGGCGGACGATATTCGCCGCCTCTTGCATCAATTTGCGGCCGGTTTTCTCAAGAGTCCTGAACCAAAGCTGCTGGAGCAACTCGTTTCTCTGGCTCAGTTCGATCCTTCAGCAGCGCCAGAGGCACCCCCTATGGAACTCGACTTCGATCTGTCGTCGGGTTTTGTCAGGAGTGCCCCGGCCACCCTGTTGCAACTCGGTGGCGCCTTGCGGCAGTGGAGTGCCAGACCGGACAACGTGGGGGCGCGCAACGAGGCATTGCGCGTCCTGCAATCATTGAAGCAAGGTGCTCAGCTAGCCGGCGTGACCAGCGTCTACGAGTTAGGCTGCGGTCTTGAATTGAGCATTGAGCAGTTGGGAATGCAAGCGCTGCAAGTAGAACAGCTCGCACCTCTGCTGGCTGGTTTTGATGCCCTGTGCGCCCACCTCGGGCAGCTACAGGCCGCACAGGCTTGAAGCGCTGACCGCTTTACTCAGCCTTGATGGCGCGTGCCGTGATCACGCCGCCCAACAAGGCGGTGTCTGCCTTGACCCGATTGGCCAAACCTTCGGCCGAGGTCCCGGCCACTTGCCACCCTTGCTGAAACAGTTTTTGACGCATTTCGGGTGATCGGGCGATCTCGCTGAAGAGCGCCGACAGCTTGGCCACGATGGGCTTGGGCAGGGAGTTCGGTGCGGCGATGGCGTTCCAGATTTCCAGGCTGAAGTCTTGCACGCCCGCCTCGGTCATGCTGGGCAGTTCGGGCGCCAACGGGCTGCGTCCCGCTGACGTGACGCCGATGGCGCGCAGCTTGCCGCTGCGAACCTGGGCCATGGCCAATGCGGGTGGCAGCATGGCCAGATGAAGTTGGCCGCCGAGCATGGCGTTGGCCACCTGCGGATAACCTGGGTAGGGCACGTGAACCGGGTTGATGCCGGTCTTGCCCTTGAGCCATTCCATGCCAATATGGCCCACCGTACCGACGCCCGGCGTGCCGTAGCTCCACTTGTCGCCGGACTGGCGGGCTGCAGCAAGAAACTCTTTGGCGCTGGCACCTTGCGCATTGGCCGGTGCCATTAAAACCAGCGGCGAGACGCCAATCAGGCTGACCGGCGTCAGGTCTTTCAGAGGGTCGTAACTGAGTTTCGGGTTCAGCAGCTTGGCAATCGTCATATTGCCATTGATCATCAGACCAATGGTGTGGTCATCGGTCGCCTTGGCCACGTAGTCGGCAGCAATATTGCCGGCGGCACCGACCTTGTTTTCGATGATCACCGGCTGGCCCAGGGCCCTGGCCAGTGGCTCCCCAAGCGTGCGCGCCGTCAGGTCGGGCGAGGAGCCCGCCGGAAAACCGACGATGATGCGGACCGGTTTGCTCGGCCAGGGCGCTGTCTTGTCAGCATCCTTGGGCGGGCCCAACGCCAGTGTGCAGGTCGATAGTGCCAGCAGGGCCAGGGTGAATGTGCTGCGTCGGATCATCAGGCGTACTCTATCAGGGCTTTTTTCATCTTCTTCATCGCCGCCACTTCAATTTGGCGAATGCGTTCGGCGCTGACGCCGTATTCGGCTGCCAACTCGTGTAGCGTCATGCCGCCTGAACTGTCGTCATTGACCTTGAGCCAGCGCTCCTCGACGATGCGCCGGCTGCGTTCGTCCAGGGTCGCCAGCGCGCTGGCGATACCCTCGCTGGCCAGTAGATCGCGCTGATGGGCCTCAATCACCGCCGTCGGCTCGTGCCGGCTGTCGGTCAGGTACGTGATGGGGCCATAGGCGGCGTCACCGTCATCGGACGGGCTCGGATCAAGCAGCACATCGCCGCCCGCCAAGCGGGTTTCCATTTCAATGACTTCCTCGCGCTTGACCTTGAGCTCGGACGCCATGGCGTCGATCTGCTCTTCGTTCAGGCTTTCGCGATGCGTGCCTGCATCGGCTGCTGCATCATCGGTCTTGTAGCGTTGCTTCATCGAACGCAGGTTGAAAAACAGCTTGCGCTGAGCCTTGGTGGTCGCGACCTTGACCATGCGCCAGTTCTTCAGGATGTACTCGTGAATCTCGGCCTTGATCCAGTGCATCGCATAACTCACCAGGCGCACACCCTGATCCGGGTCGAAACGCTTGACGGCTTTCATGAGGCCGACATTACCCTCCTGGATCAGGTCTCCGTGGGGGAGGCCGTAGCCCAGGTACTGGCGAGAAATCGACACCACCAGGCGCAAGTGAGAGAGCACTAACTTACCTGCCGCATCAAGATCGTTGTCCAGTTTGAACTTGCGCGAAAACTCTTGCTCCTGCTCCAGCGTGAGCATGGGCAAGCGATTCGCTGCCGAAATATAAGCGTCCAGATTGCCCAGCGACGGCACCACTGCCCACGGATTGGCGAGCGCAAGAGCAGAACCCGTCACACCAGTTTGATTAGCCACGACAGAACTCCTTATTGACCATAGGCGTAATATTAGCACTCTCTTGGTGTGAGTGCTAATTGAATAGTTCAATTTCCTTGATAGCAGTGTGGCGCTCGTCAGACGGTGCTTCTTTTCAGTGGAGAATAGGCCACCTATGAGCCACTCAAGTACCACCTCTCAAACCGGCAGCGCGCCCGAACCGCGCCTGACAAGCCTCTCCCACGGCGGCGGCTGCGGTTGCAAAATCGCGCCGGGGGTGTTGTCGGATATTCTGAAGAACGTCAGTGCCCTGCCCTTGCCCAAAGAGCTCCTGGTCGGTATCGAGACCTCCGACGATGCCGCGGTCTACCAACTCAATGACGAGCAGGCCCTGATCGCGACCACTGACTTCTTCATGCCGATTGTCGATGATCCCTTTGACTTTGGCCGCATTGCGGCCACCAACGCGATCTCTGATGTGTACGCCATGGGGGGTAAGCCGATTTTGGCCCTGGCCTTGGTCGGCATGCCAATCGGCGTGCTCTCGACCCAGACCATCGGCAGGATTCTGGAGGGGGGCGCCAGCGTCTGCCGCGAGGCCGGCATACCGATTGGCGGCGGGCATACGATCGACTCGGTCGAACCGATCTACGGGCTGGTGGCACTGGGTTTGGTGCACCCCGGCAGAGTCAAGCGCAACGCCGACGCGAGGGTGGGCGACAAGCTCATCTTGGGAAAGCCACTAGGGGTTGGCATCTTGTCCGCAGCGCTGAAAAAGGGAAGACTCGATGCTGCGGGCTATGCGCAAATGATCAGTGTGACGACGCAACTGAACACGCCCGGCCCTGACCTGGCGGCGCTGGACGGCGTCCATGCCATGACCGACGTGACCGGCTTTGGCCTGGCCGGCCATGCCCTGGAGTTGGCGCGTGGTGCCGCTTGTCTGGTGCAGATCGATTGGCATCGTGTGCCTCTGCTGGCAAACGTAAGGGATCTTGCGGCGCAGGGCGCGGTCACGGGCGCGTCCGGGCGCAACTGGGCCGCGTACGGCTCTGATGTCGACTTGCCGGCCGGTTTTTCGGAAGTAGACCAAGCCTTGTTGTGTGACCCGCAAACCAGTGGCGGCCTGCTGGTCTCCTGCTCGGCGGACCGGGTGTCAGCGGTACTCGAAGTTTTTCGGCGTCATGGCTTCGCCGCCGCCACCGAGGTGGGTGAGATTCTTCCCGCAACCGTTGGGGCGAACTTGCGTATTCAGTCGGCCCGGTAGCGCTGCACGTCGCGTCGATCAAGCCGCTCCTTGAGCCAGCCCACCCAGCGCCCCCGGGCTGAAAAGCTGCCCCACTCGAACAAGGCACGCCGATTCCCATAGGCCGTGAAATGCATGGCACTGCCCGAGCGCGGGTAGGGCCGCGCCCTCGCCCCCGACAGCAGCGCAGTCAAGTTCTTGACCAGCGCCGGGTCGGCGTGCCCGGCGACATCATTGGCGGCAAACACGTTGGGGTGACTCAGCGAGCGGCGACAGGCATCGAGCGCGACGAAGCCGTCACCGTCCAGACCCAGCCCGCTTTGAGTCAGCCAGGCGGGTGTCTGCCCAGGGTTGGCCAGCAACGGTACGTCGCAGGCCAAGCGGGCGCCGCTGGCCAACAGAATCTGCTCGGCTTCAATGCCCACCGCAGCGTCCGGGAGCAGGGTGACTCTGTGCTGCTTCAGAAGGGCAACCCGGTGACCCAGGGCTGCGGCTTGGGTTTGGCCGGTCATGGCCGGGTCGTCGGCGACCAGTGTGACTGCTGCATTGGGGAGGCGCTGGCGCACCGACAGCGCCAGCTCAACGGCTTCGTGCGTGGAGCCAAGAACAGCGATGCGCAGGGCTCGGCCGATTCCCAACTCTGCGACCCGTGGCCACAAGGCGCCGAAGCTCGCCAGTGGGCGCAGAAATAAACCGTGCTCGCGAGCACCGGGCAGCGCCGCTTCGATCTGTTGGCGGTCCTGTACCAAGTCGGCATTGACCGATAGCCAGTCGAAGCCAAAGGTGCTCCCGTTGTCCAGTTTGACCGTTCGTGCGTTGGCATCGAGTGCCGCGACGTGGCGGTTCAACCAGCGTACATCGGCTCTCTTGCGCAGTGCTTCGAGCCCAATCAGGCACTCTTCAAGGCTGTGGTGCCCGGCTACAAAGCCCGCCAGCATGGGAGCGAAGAGTTGCACTGGGTAGGGCGCGATCAAGGTGATCTGGATGTCGCCGGCGTGCTTGCTGGCAAGCCTTGACAGCAGTTGCAGGTGAGCCTGGCCGGCGCCAAGCAAAACCAGATTCTTCATGGTTGCGGTTTGGGCCCCGCAGTGGGCTTGGTGTGACTGCACATGGCGCCCGATTATCCGGTCTCAAGGCGAGTCTGGTCGATAATGGCTACTGGTCGAGTGTCACTGGCGATCACTCGTGTTGTGTATACCCAAGGAAGTTTGCAATGAAAAGACTGATGATTTTGACGCTGCTGGTACTCGCGAGCGGGGTACAGGCCGAAACGACATCGACGAAGAAGGAGTTGGTGACCAAGGTGCTGCTGTTGCAGCAGCCGGCCATCGAACAGGCCGCCCAAGCCCTGGCCGAGCGCCCGGCGGCGCAGATGATGCAGCAAGCCGGCATCGCCTTGCAGTCGCAGGTGGCGGCCGACAAGCGTGAGGCGATTGCCAAGGAAATTCAGGCCGATGTGAAAAAGTATGTCGACGAAACGGTGCCGATGGTGCGTGAGCGTGCCGTCAAGATCGCGCCCACAACGGTGGGAGCTTTGCTGGAAGAAAAGTTCAGCGAAGAAGAGCTCAAGCAACTGATTGCCATCATCGAGTCGCCCGTGAACCGCAAGTTCCTGCAACTCGGCGGCGACATGCAAAAGGCTTTGCTGGACAAACTGATCGCCGAGACGCAGGCCAGTGTGGAGCCCAAGGTGCGTGCACTGGAACAATCGATTGGCAAGCGGCTTGGCCTGTCTGCTCCTGCGGCTGCTGCAGCGTCTGCGCCAGTGGCCTCCAAGCCCGCCAAGGGCTCAGCCAAGAGCGCCAGCAAGTAATTCCGGTCTCAGGAAAGCAGCGCCTGCGCGAATTCGCGGGCGTTGAAGGACTCGAGATCTTCGAGTTTCTCGCCAACGCCGATGAAATAGACCGGCACCGGCCTCTCGCGCGCAATGGCGGCCAGCACACCACCTTTGGCGGTGCCATCGAGCTTGGTAATGATCAGGCCGCTAAGTTGCAGCGCGTCGTCGAAGGTTTTGACCTGGCTGAGCGCGTTCTGCCCGGTGTTGCCGTCGATCACCAGCAAGATTTCATGCGGTGCTGTGGCGTCCGCCTTTTGCACCACCCGCTTGATCTTCTTCAGCTCCTGCATCAGATGAAGCTGCGTCGGCAGGCGACCGGCGGTGTCGACCAGTACCACGTCCTTGCCGCGCGCTTTGCCGGCGCTGACGGCGTCAAAACTGACCGCTGCCGGGTCGCCGCCCTGCTGACTGATGATTTCGACCGCAGCACCCAGGGCATCGGTGCCTGCGCGCGTCGCCCAGACACTGAGCTGCTCGCGCGCAGCCGCCCGAAAGGTGTCTGCGGCTGCCAGCAAGACGCTGGCGCCGCGGTCTGACAGATGTCGTGTCAGCTTGCCGATAGAGGTCGTCTTGCCGGCGCCGTTGACGCCGGTCACCATGATGACCGTCGGCTTATGCTGCCCGATCACCAACGCTCGTTCGAGCGGCTGCAGCAGGGTCGTCAGCGACTCCACCAGCAGTGCCTTGACCTCTGACGGCGCCGTAGCCTTGCTGTCTTTGACCCGTTGCTTGAGGTCCTCCAGAAGGTACTGCGTGGCCTTGACACCGCTGTCAGCCATCAGCAGGGCCGCCTCCAGGTCTTCGTAGAGGGCCTCGTCAATGCGGGTGCCGGTAAAGACTGTGGCGATGCTGGAGCCGGTCTTGCGCAAACCAGCCTTGAGTTTGGCGAGCCAGCTGGTTCGCGCAGGTGCCTCACCCGCTTGGGGGGCGGGCGCCTGGAGCGGGTTCTGGACAGAGTCGGGGGAGGGCTTCTTTTTGAAAAAACTGAACATGACTTCGACTTTGGGATTCGCCTCATTCTATGAAACGTCCAAATCCGTCCGTCCTCGGCCACACCGCCACGCTCGGCCGGTGTTGCTGTCTAACGCGTGATGGCAACCAGTACGCTACACGGCGCGTGCTCTATGAGCGCCTTGGAAATCGAACCACGCCACCAGCGCGCGGCCCAACTGTCGAGGTGCTTGTGACCGACGACGATCAGGTCTGCCGAGATCTTGCGCGCGTACTTGGTAATTTCGTCCACGGTTTCGCCCACCAGCACCTCGCCATTGGTCTTGTGACCAGCGTCTGCCAGGCGACGCATGCCCTCATCCAGCACCGCGTGCAGGGCCTGCTTTTCGTGCTCCATCAGTTGCGGGTCATAAACGCCGACGCCCATACCCATGACTTCCATGTTCAGCGGCATCACGGCCACCAGGGTGAGTTCGGAGCGCGCCCATTGCGCCAGATCCTGACAGTCAAGCAAGGCCTTCTGACCACTTTCAGAGCCGTCGTAGGCGAGCAGGATTCGCTTGTACATATCGTGTTCTCCAGTTGAGGGAAAGAGTTTTGAGTCAGACGCAACGCAAGCATAGGCCTTGTGCCGCGTCGATGCAAGTTGTTGTCGCGCCGAGCCACAACCGTAGAAATTCTTGCACCCCGCTGACCGATGACTGGCGTCAGCCAGCTGTTGATCAACATCGACCGCCGCTGCCACCGCTGCAATGGCGCCGCGCAGCGCGGTCGGCCAAGGCAATGTTTTCGCCGGCAAAGCGATAGGGTCACCGCTGCCATCCGCCAACTCGTAGATCTTCAGGCAAGGCAGGCTCGCTGCGCTGCCGAAGGCCACGAACCCGGGTTGACATGTTTGCTAGCCACGCCCGCTCACCAATCCAGGCTGTACCCGACACCGCGTACCGATCGCAAGGGCAAGCTCAAACCGCTTTCGCGCGTCACCTTGGCGCGCAGGCGGCTGATGATGACCTCGGTGCGGTGCTTGTCGTATTCTTCCGGGAACAGCCCCAACGCAATCGCCAATTCGGCGTCAGCGCAAGGGGTGCCGGCCTTGTCAGACAGGGCACGCAGCAATTGACCTTCGCTCACCGACAAGCGGACCCGAACACCATTGGGTGCCAGGATAAAACCGCCACCTGGCTCGTACTGCCACTGACTACCCGCAACACCGTCCGCTTTCTCAAGTGCGGCGTCAGGCGACAAAGCAAATCGCAGCGCCAGGCGTTTCAAAATCAGCACCAACTCATCCATGTCCACCGGCTTGACCAGGTAGGCGTCAGCACCCACCGTCAGGCCAGTCAGGCGGTCAGCGCGCAGGCTGCGCGCTGTCACGAACACGATGCCCATATGCTGGTCAAACTTGCGCAGGTGTTGGCAAATCGATAACCCATCTTCACCACGCAGGCCGATGTCGAGCACGGCAATCGTCGCTGGCCGCTCCGCCAGGTAGCGGTAGAAGTGGGCGGCAGTCGCAAAACTTTCCACTGCAAAACCATGATGCCTGAGCTGGAATTCCATCTCCTGGCGCAACACCGGCTCGTCCTCCACGATCGACACCGTGAAGTCCGATTCACCGGGCTTTGAAGGTGTTTTGGGTTCAAGTTTCATAATGAGGCAAATCGAGGCGGATCTATGTGGCTACAGCTTATCTTGTTTTTGTCACTGTGGGGGCTGGGCAGTCCATTGCGGGCCCAACCGGTGGAGTTGGATGCTACCAGCACCAGCTTTGAGGTCTCTGGTCACCTGTGGGCCAGCGTGCCACGGGAGCTCTTCAGCAGCCCGCAAGAAGCACTCGCCCGGTACCGCGAAGGCCGCTTTCAAAAGCTGCCCGGCTTCCTGGGACGCGGCTTCCAGGGGGATGCCGTGTGGCTGGCTTTTGATGTGCACGGCGCGGGAGACGCGCCCAGGTTTCTGGTGGCCCAGGTTGGACCCGCCTATCTCGATCACGTGACAGCCTGGCAGACCGATGCCGCTGGCCAACTCAGCCTGATCGGCCGCGCAGGCGACCAGGTGCCTCTGGCGCAAGTGGAAATACCTGCCTTTAAACCCAGTTTTGCCCTGCAACTTCCAGCTGCTGCCAGCACGACCGTGCTGCTGCGCCTTCAAACCGCCAGCTCGCAGGTAGCCATCGTCAAGCTCTACCGTGGCACAGATTTTCCTGCGGCCCAGGCGACAGAAGGCCTGCTATTGGGAGTCGAGGGTTCTGCTTTTCTGACCATGAGCGTCGTGGCGCTTGGCATGTTCTGGCTCTTGCGTGAAAGGATTTACCTGCTGTGGCTGGTCTTGATCCTGAGCATGGCGGGTCAGGCCTTCATGTCAACCGGCATGGCTTACCGCTACCTGGATTGGGTCGACCTCTACCATGTCAACAAGTTCACCAATGGCTTCACAATTCTCACCTTGGTCGTGACCACGACGTTCGCCAGCGTACTGTTCGATTTCAAAGCCCTGCACCGCTGGTTGCATCGCTTCATCGTCGGTTTATCGGTGCTGGTCCTGGTCCTTTTCGGCGTAGGGGTTGCGCTGACACTTCCGAAGATCACTCCGGTGTTCTTGCTGACCTCAATCTTCATGATGATCGTATCGTTCATCGGCACCCTGCTACAGATGGTCCGGCGTCATTCAACCAGCCTGCAGTACGGCCCGATGTTCCTGCTGACCTTTTTGGTGGGCGCTGTCACCATGATGGCTGTCGGAGGTCGGTTGCCTTTTACGGAGTGGACCGCTTCTGCCTGGCAGGTAGCCAGCCTTTGCAATGTGCTGTCATTACAGGTCGCCATGTTCTCGCGCGCCTGGCAAGTGCAACGAAAGCACGCCCAGGAACGTGCCCACTTGCTGACGCAGCTGACCGAGCAAAACCAGGAACTCGAGGCACACGTGGAGAGTCGCACCGCCAGTCTTTCCAAGGCACTGCACAATGTGCAACAAGCCGAAGCGTCGCAACGCCAGTTGCTGGCCATGGCCTCGCACGAGTTCCGCACGCCGGCCGCCTGGATCAAGGCCTCGCTCGATTCGCTGGTGATTCTGAAAGACCAGATTGGGCCCGAGATTGCCAGCCGCCTGGTCAACATGCGCCAGGCCAGCGTGCGCATGATCGGGCTTGCCAACGACCTGATCAACGAGGACCGGCTGCACGAGCTGACCCTCAAACCCAAACTGGCGGCGCTGGACATGCGCCAACTGGCCGCTGATGTCGTGGCACGCTACGGCGCCAACCCTGAGGTGATTGCCGACTTGGGGGTCGCGCCACTGCAGATCAAGGGCGACGCCGCGCTGCTCGGCATTGCGATTCACAACCTGATTGACAACGCCCTGCGCCACGGCCATCCGGCTGAGCCCGAGCGCCAGAGGATCGGGGTCTCACTGCGAGTTGGGAGCGACCGTTTTGAACTACAGGTGGCCGACAACGGCCCTGGCATTCCCGACAGCAAAAAGGAGTGGGTGTTCGAACGCTATCATGCCGGCGCCTATCGCGACAGCGCCGAAAGCGATGAGCAGCTGTCTATCAGCAGCGGCCTTGGTCTGTCGATCGTGCAAGAGATCGCCCATGCCCACGGCGGGCGGGCTGTCGTACGCGATAACCGGCCGCACGGTGCGGTCTTGGTGCTCAGCTTGCCGATTTGTTGATGTTTCCATGATCTAGAACGTCTGCTTTGGTCATCGCGCAGCCGCGGGCTGTGGCGATCCATGCCCGGCGCCCTGCGCCAATACTCTCAAAACTGAGAGTATTTGAGAGCATTCAGGCGGCAAGAAAGAACACAGTTGCGACATCAACTCCCGAAAGACCCCTCATGTCCGACAACACCGCCCCCACCATCACCCTGCCCGGCAACGTCTCATTTGCCAGCAAGACCGATTTCACCACGGGTGGAAGCCCTCAATCCGTCACCAGCGCCGATGTCAGTGGCGATGGCAAAGTCGATCTGATCGTTGCCAACCAAGAAAGCGACCGCATTTCGGTACTGCTCGGCAATGGCGCGGGCAGCTTTGCTGCCAAGACCGATTTCGCCACTGGTGGAGGAC